>NZ_OY781371.1:575000-836393 GCF_963676665.1 uncultured Tolumonas sp. | reverse complement strand
ATGCAATCAACCGGCTGTTGCATCGGGTAGCGCGTTCGGTAGAGATCCAACAACGATTTGTCGCTGACGCAGCACACGAATTACGCTCACCGCTCACTGCACTTTCATTACAAGCGGAAGGCTTGGAAGCCAGTGATATGCCAATAGAAACAAAAGTGCGGTGTGAACAAATTACGTGAAGGTCTTAAGCGTGCACGATCCTTACTGGAGCAGCTACTAGCATTAGCTCGAGTGCAGGAGCAGCAAAAAATACCTATAACGACAACCGTCTCTGTTCAACAAGTCTTTCGCCGTGTATTGGAGGATTTGATGCCACTGGCAGAAGCCAAAAATATCGATATTGGTGTTTTAAATTCTACAGATGTGTCTATTACTGCAAATGAAACCGATCTGTTTACGCTAGTAAAAAATTTGGCGGATAATGCCGTTCGTTATACACCCCAAAATGGGCAAATCGATCTGGATGTAATAATCCAAAATGGACGTACCGTTATTACGGTACAAGATACAGGACCAGGAATACCGATTGAAGACCAGGAACGTGTGTTTGATCCATTTTATCGGGTATTAGGAAACGATGAGATCGGTTCAGGATTAGGATTATCAATCGTGAAAACGATTGTTGAGCGCATGAATGGCAACATCCAATTAAAAAATGTGACGACGGTTGATGAGAACACCGGCTTAAAGGTCTGCGTGTTTCTTTAAGATTATTGATGTTTCATTCATTAAGTGTAAAAAAGACGGAGTGACTTGTTTGTACTCCGTCTTTTTAATGAATATAGCGTCATTCTGCCATATCAATACCTAATTTAATTAACCACATACCTTCTTTTGGCGAATGGTCATATAAGTAACCAGAAGTGTTATAACAAAAATAAAGATAAAACTGGTTGAGGTCGTACCTAAAGCCAGGCCACCATTTTCTGCTGGTTGAGAAAGATAATCGCCAAAAGACGCGCCAAATGGTCTGGTCAGAATATAGGCCACCCAGAAAATCATCACCGGATTAGCTTTAAATATGTAATAAGCCAATGCAGAAAGGCCAATCAATGCACCAAAGATCATACCGGATAATGCATAACCCACATCCAGACTTTCGGCAACTTGATCACCAGCAGAGGTGCCTAATGCAAATGTGAATAAGATCGCGGTCCAGTAATACAACTCTCGTTTAGCTGTGTTAATTGAATGAATGGAAAGTGTTTTTTCACTGGCATACCAGAGCGCAAACGTGATCAGCAAAGCCACACTAAAAACAGCAGTAGTGGTTTGGAGTGCCACACCAAAATTATCCACTAAGTCATCAGTAATTAAGGTGCCTAACACACTGATCATGACAACCGTTGACCAGTAGATCCAAGGTACGTATTGTTTATTTTTCAGTTGTAAGAATAGTGTACCTAAAAACAAAACCCCCGTGATAGCAGTTGTGATCACTAACCCCATATGAAGCTTATAAGTCAAAAAATCAGCCGCTGTTTCACCTACCGTCGTGGACATCATTTTTACCAACCAAAAGAAAATCATCACCTCGGGTACTTTGTTGAGCATGATTACCTGGTCATTTTTGCGCTTTATGTTCATGAGCTAACTACCTAAGAAAATAGAAAAATGATTATTCCAGCTCATCATAGTCAATCAAACTTAGGCACCACTTAAATTATAAGTTCTTGACCTTTTATTAGGGCCTGTTGATCTTTGCTGATTACATTTCATGTATTTCACATCGGCAACCACATCATGCAACACGCCAGTGCCAGCGTGCTGGCATAGTTTCGTGCTAATTTGTCATATCGCGTTGCGATGGCGCGATAATGTTTCAGTCGCGCAAACGCATTCTCGACTAAATGCCGATATTTATATAAACACCAATCCATATCGGCATTACCGACCTTTGAATTCGATTTTCGGGGGATCACTGGTTTACCGTTCTTTTTCCTGACCAATTCCCGGATGAGTTCACTGTCGTAACCTTTATCGGCCACCACAAAATCGGCATCCGGTAAACACGCTATCAATTCTGGTGCCGCTTTGCTGTCGTGAACCTCACCACCGGTAAGCAGAAAATCAATGGGTAAACCATAACTGTCCACGGCTAAATGTATTTTCGTTGTATTTCCACCACGGCTTTTACCAATCGATTCACTCTCATGTGTTGATGCCCCCGTGGCATGCTGATGAGCTCTAACAATGCTGCCGTCAATAAATTCCCATTCAAAATCAGGTGATTGCTTCAGTGCTGTGAACAATTGAAGAAGAACACCTTTTTTCGACCAAAGATTAAAACGACGATAAATCGTGTTCCAGTCGCCAAAAGCACTGGGGATATCGCGCCACGGACAACCGACACGCATTCGGTACAAAATACCCTCAAGCGTCATACGGTGTTCCGGTTTGTTATAGACACGTCCGGTTTCAAGCAGGAGTCTGGATAGCTTTAACCAGTATTCATCTGTTAGCATTATTCGAGGCATGGTGGTTTGGTGTGGATTGTTTTTTGGCGAAAGTGATTATATCAATTCGCCATGCCGCTCAATAATTCACCTCGAAAGATCAACAGTCCCTAGTTTTAAACGCTAAGCCTGTAAGGCTGACAATGATAAAAATCAGAAATTCCCGGACAAAAATCCCCATATCTTTATCGCAATAATGCGCATTTGCTTACAAAAGAAATAGTTGGTGACAAACTTGGTTTACAAAGATAACTCAGACTCATCCCCTAAAATGTTACTCATTTTAACGTTTAGCTTGGAGATAATACTGTGTGATAGGTTTGCTGGGGTTGAAATTAATACTCGGTGGTAAATAACTGCCGCACAGCAAATATTTAATGTCGGATGGCACTACATGCAACCGCATAAAAAGAAGTTATGTGATTAGAGGTAATCATGGCTTTTGATGATAAATTCAGACTCAGCAGTCACGCGGTTATTCTCAATTCTGTCGGCGAAGTTCTGCTTTTAAAAGCTGATTATGGTTCTAAATCTTGGGGGCTTCCGGGTGGTGCATTAGAACCTGTCGAAACCATCCACGAAGCGTTGGTACGCGAATGCCGTGAAGAACTGGGTTCTGACGTTCTCATCAATTATCTTAGCGGTGTGTATTTTCACTCAGCATATAATTCACAGGCTTTCATTTTTCGCTGCGAGCTACCCTCACCTTCTATCATCATCCTCAGCCATGAGCATTCTGAATTTCGCTATGCTTCAATTTCAGAACTCAGTGCAAGTCCAACAACAGCGTATTTCTGACTGCCTAAATTATTCTGGCGTTGTCTTGTCGTCAGTGCCAAATTTTAATGTTACCGTTTTTCCTGCTAAATCCTCTCACAACCTTGATATAGCTCAGTTTTGTTTAATTGAGTCCTCGAATTCATTTGTCTCTGACAGCACCATTCGGCATCATGCTCCTATGAGCAAATCAAAAACAGAAAATCGGTATTGGGCATCTGATTTCGACAGTCTGTGCGGTAGCTTTGCGCTTCAAAAATCAAACTATCTGCATCAACAACAAAATCACATAACAAATAATTCAAACACGTTCGCATTCACTCACTGGACGTCACTACGATTCGCCGTTTAACTAAAAGTTAAATTGAATACTTACAGTATTCATATGAAGCGCATAAAATAACGCCTTTACATATTTTAACACTCACGGAGAGAGCACATGGGCAAAGTCGGCAAAATTATCATTGGATTAGCTATTTTGTATACAATTCCAAAAATTGCTTTTAGCGTTCAAGCAAATGATGAAAAGAAAAAAATTAAAGCAACATATTCAGAAATCGCAAATACAGCTCAAAAATCCTTACCTTTAAAAATAGATAAAAATGTCACGCTAACTTCTGTATTTTTTGATGGTGATAATTTAACAAAGTATTTTATTGTTAATAATGAAAGTCTATTAGACTCCAGCAAAAAAGACACATATCAAATAGCAGCAAAAAATGAAACTTGCGATGCAAATAAAACAATAACCAAGGGTGATATAACTGTACATTACATATATACACTAATCTCGAACCCTGAGAAAACTTTAGAATTAACTGTTACTCCAGATCAGTGCTAATCTGTATAAATTCAATTTAACGAAAAAACAATGAGGGACGGTTTTCAACTGTCCCATCATTAAAAATAAAATTCATTATCACTACCAATAAGTAAAAAAAACAATAAAGAGAGAGCGCATGAAATCCTATTCAGATAAAATCACTGGTTCTATAGTTAATGGCAAGTCTGTTCAGTCAATTGGTAATATAGATATAGTTTATCGAAATAATCGTGATGATAATACATTTTCAGTTGGCTTTATTAATAGAATGAATAATCAAAGTATGACTATTCATAAATTTGATAAATGCAAATTTGCAGTAGAGTTCGGTTCACCTAAAGGCGTTGATCATGTTTTAGCATTTAAAACCATAGAAATTGCTGTTGAGTTGGCGTTACTAAATACGGATATTACCCGAATAAATGAAGAAATTGCTGTTACCGCACGTCAACATTTTGTCCGATGCGTATCACAATTTGAACCAAAAGCTAAAAATGTAAAATTCACTGAAAAAGCGTGGAAGTTAAATAAGTATAGAAATAAAACTGTGATATTTAGCAAAAATGATGGTGAACAATGTACTGGAGTGCTTAATGTCATACTTCCGCCATCAGGGAATACGTGTTTAATAACGCCAGACGATGATAAAAGTTCTCGTCTAACCTTATCTATTGACAACTTATGGATACAATAAATTTAACAAAAAATTTAACAAAAAATTCAAAATTGTTCGCATTCGCTCACTGAATGGTACTACGTTCACCACTTAAGTCGAAGTTATGCAGTTTTATTACGTTGGTAGCTTTTTGCCAGTAATTTGCATTAAAAATAGTGATATTCAATTCAGATTGAATTTGTACTCCTCAATTGACCATATTTTATGTCATGAAAACACACGCGGTTACGACCAGTATGTTTGGCCTCATAAAGAGCTTTGTCAGCCTGACCCAGTAAGGTATCAATATTAGAACTATTATCCATGAGTGTAGTTACACCAATTGATAATGCGATATGAAGCGGAAGGCCATATTCCAATGGGATCGCTGTTTCTTCAACGATCTTACGTATCCTTTCTGCAACAACTAGCGCATCTTTTGCATTTGTTTCAGGTAAAATAATTACAAATTCTTCACCACCAATGCGACCAGCAAAATCGATCTTACGTAAAGCATCCAATAAGACCGCACCTAATCGTTTCAGGACAAGATCGCCAGTCTGGTGTCCATATGTATCATTGATATTTTTAAAATGGTCAATATCTAACATTAACAAAGACAATAAACGACCATAACGCCGGCTTCTTAATAATTCTTGCTCGGCTAAAGACATAAAATGTCGACGACTAGCCAAACCAGTCAACATATCTGTTTGGGCCAAAACAATTAGTTTTTGTTCTGCGTTTTTACGCGCAGTGATGTCCTGTATGACCCCAAAGACGATCCTTTTTTCTTTATCAAAAATAGCAATGGAATGAATATCTTTTATTTCACCACTAGCCAGCGTTTTTATTTTGAATTCGATGTCGTACGGTTTGTTTTTTTCTATTAGATTTTTAAAAGCAGAATAAAGCTGTTCACGATATTCAGGTAGTGTAAATTTTTGAATGGCAGCCAAGTCATATTTTTGTCGTTCGAGTTCATAGATCCTGATAGCCCCAACCGAGGCAAATACAATCCGAGAATCAAGATGGATCTCCCAGTTCCCCGATTTCGATGCAAGTTCAGCCCGTGTTTGTCTTGCTTCGCTTTCTTGGGCCATTAGCCTTAATTGATTACGCTGATTAACTAATAAGTTGAAGCTTCTCTGTAGCTCCTGAATTTCACCTCCGCCAGAAAGTGCCAGCTCACTCAGCTTATCATCCGTGGCCATTGAGCGAATACTCTT
The DNA here is from genome assembly GCF_963676665.1 of uncultured Tolumonas sp. Taxonomy (NCBI): domain Bacteria; kingdom Pseudomonadati; phylum Pseudomonadota; class Gammaproteobacteria; order Aeromonadales; family Aeromonadaceae; genus Tolumonas; species uncultured Tolumonas sp. Next base: position 830,453 of record NZ_OY781371.1, on the reverse strand, counting down.
GGCGACGCTGTCCAGCGGTTGAAATACTCGCAGGATAAATACCCAAATGCCGAAAGATGCAAACAGCGTTAACACAATGGCAATAGCATATCCTCGCGCTTTCATGTTATTGACTGACGCAAATGCTTTGTCTGTTGGTAAGATCATTCGAACAACCCAGTCAGTTGACTGAAGGCGTTTACTGGTTACAAGGGCTTCGGTCTCTTTCTGAAACAGGACGATCCGAGAATGCTCATCACTAACAAAAGAATTTTTGTTGGGGATATCAACGTCCAAATTTATTAATGGTTGGAGAATGTCACTTTTATCACTGGAGGATACAATCAGTTTCTCGCGCGGAGATATTACCTGAACTCGGCTATTTTCAGCCGTCATACCCTGTTCGAGAGGTCCAAATAGATTTTTATCAGAAAGGGTAGAATATCCAGCAAGAACACCAATGAGGGCGTTAGAATGATCTCGAATAGGTACTGCAATACCAACTATTGGCTTATTTGTAAACCGGCTAAGACGGGGTTTGCCAATGGAGGGTTTACCTGTTGCAAGCACTCCTTTAAAGTATTCTAATTCAGTAAATGATGCGCCCATTCGTCCTGGAACCATTGGATAATCGACTAAACCTACCCCATTCTTATCAATCGCGACAACACCGGCCTGAAAAAGTGATATTAAACCAAAGCGACCCTTCAGAAACTCACGGATCTGATCTGGTGAATTGAGCATATCAGCAATCAATTTTGCATTTTTATCCAGCAATTCAATTCGTTGTGAAATTTTTTCATCAATTTCAGATGTAATATAAGATACAGTGGAATATTGCTCGTTTTTAAGCAAGTAGACCATATCATTCTCAAGATTTTGCTCCATTACAACGGTTAAAATCCAAAAGAAGCCAACAAATAAAAATAATATTGTACCGATGATCCGAAGTTTCAGACTGAAGGACGTAAATACGCCACGAATGAATTGCCATGATCTATTAATCTTGTTCTTTATTGACGTTCTTTTAAACATAGCAACGTTGCCCGTTTTCAGAATAAGTTAGGCCTTCCTCTTTGACTTTAGTCAGTTATGACAACAGTTGTCCAATAATTCTAGAATAAAACTGATGATGATGTTTTTTTATACGTTAATGTTCAAAGCTATATTTTATAGTTAGTTAGCGAGATGTATTCGCATTACAGATGCAACGAGGATCCCTGAGCCGTTTGATTTATGCAAATCAGCGCTATCACGATGGTAACAACTTCATTGATAACTGATCGAATATCACTGTCTGCCCGTATTAAATCCCACCTCCTAAATGCGACCACAAAATCAGCACAGCAGGCGCGCTTTCTCTCATAAATGGGTACAGAAAGTTATATTTTCACCAAAAACAGCCTGAGTCCCCCCCCAAGAAACTACCCTTAATTTAGAGAGCAAACAGTAATTCCGTTCATAATGCAGATATTTTTCTTAATAGTAATGTCCGCAGCGTTTTTTAAGCAGTGGAGTCAGATTGCGCAACAAGTCAGTTTTTCATAAAAAATAAAGCCTTCTATTACGGTTGTTTGTTTTCGTAGTAGTTTTTTCTAATGAAATCAACGACTTCATCTTTAGATGCAAAACCCTGTGAAGATACGCCACTGTAATTCGTTATCTGCACACCATCAATAACAAGTGCATGTTTCGCATCAAACATCCCATTGGGTAATTTTTTGAAAATCACACAAACGTAACCGTTATTAATATTAAAAGTAGTTTTCATTGTAACTGTCAGCCTTCGATCGGTAACAAGTGATACAAAACAATCATAACTTAATGGATTAACATGCAAACAATACTGATTGTATATTAATCCATCAATAAATGTGGGCCACCGTCATGCACTTATACTCATGTTTTCAAGGGAAAGCGCCTCTCAATTGAGGAGAGGTAAATCAGTTGGTTACTACAACACACCAGTTTGAATGACGAATAAGAGATGAAACAGTGCAATCCCTGTCGTGTGTTTTTTTTCACAAAGACATTTTTTATTACGAGGTATTCTGATATCAGTGTATCTTCATTTTGTGTACAAACCCTCGTACCCAATTTCTGGTTACACCTAGTTCATTGTAGGTTGCAATCATCATTTATGATGATTGCCGCAGCGAAAACTGGTTCCGAGTGATCACAGACCCAAACGCCATATCCCTGTTTTACAAAAATTTACCTTTAAAGTTCGAGTGACTGTGACCAATATCATTAGCATGCATCGATTTTACGTGTTTAATTGCGTTAATTAGCGTAAACATTTTTTAATTTACAGTAAGGCCTCTAATGGTATTTCATCCCCAAACAATCGCATGGCATATTATTGTTTTTGAAAATGACAATCGAGCTCAGTTCATAGCAAGCATGCACTTTCCCGATGATTTATATGCAGCGTATATGGCTAATCCATTTCCACCAATAAATGCGAAATACTATTACAAACATACAGATAGCCAATCACTCTATTACCTATCACCAGAAGCATCTGTAATTTCTCCTGCTTTAATGAGTAAATACGGAGCCATGATCTTACTTGATGAGCCAGATACTGTTGATTTGCGTTTAAAACTGACCCACTAAACCCACATATTTGCGTCGAAATTTGACCCACGTAAACAGACTATCCTGCTTATTTTATGAGCGGGAGTTAGGAGTGATTAACGTGGCCATTTTGAGCAAGATCAGACGTTGGTATTTCCGCGATAAACTCTCGATCCGGGAGATCGCCCGCCGTACCGGATTTTCCCGCAATACAGTTCGCCGTTATCTCAGAACTGAGATTGCTGAACCCCTTTATCCTCAACGGCAAACACCCAGTAAACTCGATGCTTTTACCGATAAACTGACGCAGTGGTTAACCGATGCAGCCAGAACCTCTCGTAAACAACGCCGCTCCGTCAAACAGATGCACGCTGATTTATGTACCCTCGGTTTTGATGGCTCCTATGATCGCGTAGCGGTATTTGCCCGCGAGTGGCGTCGTCGGCAATTAGAATCCACTCACGGTGCTAGCAAGCACACCTATATCCCTTTGCAGTTTTCGCCCGGCGAAGCATTTCAATTTGATTGGAGCGAGGATTGGGCGGTAATTGCGGGTGAACGCGTCAAGCTGCAAGTTGCTCATTGTAAATTGAGTTACAGCCGTGCTTTCTTCGTTCGCGCTTATCCGCTGCAAACCCATGAGATGCTGTTTGATGCGCATTACCATGCCTTTACGGCATGGGGTGGTATTCCACAACGGGGCATCTACGACAATATGAAGACCGCCGTAGATAAGGTAAAACAGGGTAAGCAGCGCGATGTGAATGCCCGGTTTGCGGCCATGGTTAGTCACTATTTGTTTGATGCTGAGTTTTGTAATCCAGCCGCCGGTTGGGAAAAGGGTCAGATCGAGAAGAATGTACAGGATGCCCGGCGACGATTGTGGCAAAAAGTGCCTGAGATGCCGTCACTGACGGCATTGAACGATTGGTTGGCTGCACGTTGTGTCGCGCTCTGGCATGAATCAACCCATCCTACTGAAGCCAGAACAATCCAGGCCGCACTGGATGATGAACGTCCCTTCCTGATGCCAGTTGGCCAGCCTTTTGATGGATTCGTCGAGCAAACAAAGCGGATCTCTCCCACGAGTTTGCTGACCTTTGAACGCACGCGTTACAGCGTGCCCTCGTCATTTGCCAACCGCCCGGTGAGTTTGCACATTTATCATGACCGTCTCGAGGTGATTGCAGAAGGCGGCATTATCGCGGTCCATCAACGGTTGTTTAATCGCAAACATGAACACCCACTCATCATCTACGACTGGCGACATTATCTCTCTGTATTACAGCGAAAGCCGGGGGCATTGCGTAACGGTGCGCCGTTTGTCGAATTGCCTCAAGCCTTCCGGACATTGCAATCCATTCTACTCAAGCGCATAGGAGGTGATCGGGAGATGGTGGACATTTTAGCGCTGGTATTGCTGCACGATGAACAGGATGTATTGACGGCAGTTGAATTAGCGTTGGAGACGGGCGCACCCTCGAAGCAAATTGTCCTCAATATTTTGAGTCGATTACTGGATAAAACACCGCTGGCACCGATAGATGTCCCACCCGAGCTGACACTGAAGATCGAGCCGTTGGCTAACGTGACCCGCTATGACAATCTGAGACTGCAAGGAGATCATCATGCTCACTAATGCCATGCTCCCCGTACTTAAATCACTGAAGTTATATGGCATGGCTCACGCGCTGGCAGATCTTGCGGAACAAGACTCACCGGCATTTCAGGCCAGCATCACGGTATTAGATCATTTATTGAAAGCAGAACTGGCAGAGCGAGAAGTTCGCTCGGTGGCCTATCAATTAAAAGCCGCTAAGTTTCCTGCCTATCGAGATGTGAATGGTTTTAACTTTACTGAGAGCATGGCTAATGAGGCGCTTATCCGGCAACTATGCCAAGGTGACTTTATGGATAATGCACAAAATGTGGTTTTAGTGGGCGGCCCGGGAACCGGTAAAACCCATCTTGCTACCGCCATCGGGATACAGGCCATTGAACAGTTTCACCGACGCGTTCGATTCTTTTCGACCATTGAATTGGTGAATGCGCTGGAGAAAGAAAAACAGCAAGGCAAAGCAGGACAAATCGCGGCCAGATTGATGCACACCGACTTAGTTGTACTGGATGAAATGGGTTACTTACCCTTTAGTCAAACGGGTGGCGCCTTACTCTTTCACTTGATGAGTAAACTATACGAATGTACCAGCATGATCATCACGACCAATCTGAATTTTGCGGAATGGTCGAATGTATTTGGTGATGCGAAGATGACAACAGCCCTGTTAGATCGGGTGACACACCATTGCCATATTGTTGAAACTGGGAATGACAGCTATCGTTTTAAAGAAAGTTCAACCAAGGGGGAAAAGGAGAAAAAGACACCGGTTTATCCACAACCCAAACCCGTAAAATAGTGAATTAGGGTGGGTCAAAATTCAACGCAAAAAGTGGGTCAGTTTTAAGCGCAAATCAACAGTGATGCCCAAGCACGTAATCGCATGATTGAAGCAAACCTACGCTTGGTGGTCAAAATTGCTCGCCGCTATAACAACCGTGGTGTTGCCTTATTGGACCTCATTGAGGAAGGTAATATTGGACTTATCCGGGCAGTTGAAAAATTCGATCCTGAACGCGGGTTTCGTTTTTCAACTTATGCTTCGTGGTGGATCAATCAATTCATCGTATGCGGAGTCATGAATCAATCAAGGACGATCCGTTTACCGATCAACGTTGTTAAAGAATTAAACCTTTATTTACGCACAGAACGTGATCTTATTAAAAAACATGTGCACGATGTATCGATTGAAGATATCTCTCGAAAGCTGGCATGCCCCGTTCACAAGATATCTTCGGTTCTGAAAATGAATGAAAAAATTTGCTCGATAGATGCCGCTTTCGCTATTGACGGTTCTAACCCGCTCGTTGACATATTGCATGACGATCAGCGGGCAACACCGGAAGAACATACGGCGGATCATGACCTGGCTAATAAAATAACGCCTTGGTTAGCCAGACTGAATGATCGACAACAGGAAGTTCTTTGTCGTCGCTTTGGGCTAATGGGGTATGAACCAGAAACATTAGAGGCTATTGGGCATGCCATCGGGCTCACACGTGAACGCGTCCGTCAGCTCCAGCTTGATGCCTTAGAAAAATTAAAAAGTATTCTTTGTGAAGAAGGGCTTTCCGCCCAGGCCTTGTTCAGCTAAATGAAATACATGATATAAAAAAGAATAAATAATACAGAGTCTTATCAACGAAGCATTTTCCCAAGTTCGCTCAGACACCACTCATCGCTTGAATACTCAACACCACCCGGCACCAAAATATAGGGTTCACAATCTGGCCGTTCGTGGCGTTCCTGAATGAGCTGATTTTTCGCTAACCAATCCAGACTGCGGATCACCTTATTATCAGAAAAATCATTGATCAAGCGTTCGCAAACAAGATCATCGAGGTTGATATAGCCACATTTTTTCATCCAACTCACAATGGTGGCCGTGCATTTATCCAGCTTCATTTTTATCCGAAATTCCGTTCAGGATTGTTATGGCGCCTTGCATGCTACCGTAAAAATGCCATATTTCAAGAATGATAGAACCCATAAGACTCCGCTGCAACAACCATTATTCGGGCTTAAAACTGCATCTCTCGTCTCGGATAGCTCATTCTATTGGGCTAAACAGCCCCATTTCATCAATCAGATATCACAGTGTAAATAATTGGAGAATTATATTTTTATCATTTTTTTGTATAGAAAACAGGCGTAAGACTTCTTTTATAAAGAACTGAGCAACAAAACAATTCAACACAATTCACCCCGATAGAAGTAAATACTGTTCATAAATACGTCATCCCATCCACCTATAATGATATGAGTAAAAGATCCAGATCCCGAGAGTCGAAAATGAACTTAACAAACCATGTTTCAGTTCAGTTTAATAGTGAGCTGACGAGCATCCGCAACCGCTTATTAGCTATGGGTGGTGTTGTAGAGCAGCAGTTGCATGATGCATTACAGGTATTACGCACGCAAAATATTGAACAAGTTCGACGGATCATAGAAACGGACCGTCAGGTCAACATGATGGAAGTAGAAATAAACGAAGCCTGCACGCGTGTGCTTGCCCTCCGTCATCCTGCCGCCAGTGATCTACGTTTGATTCAAATAGTGATAAAAACGGTTTCTGATCTGGAACGTATTGGCAATGTGGCTCGAAAAATTGTCCGGTTTGTCCGCAAAAATGTCGGTCTCCCTCATCTACAACCTTTATATATTCATAAGATGGGTGAACAGGCGAAACAAATGCTACGAAGTGTTCTGGACGCATTCGCCCGGATGGATGTTGAAGCTGCCGTAAAGTTATATAAAGAAGATGACAAAATTGATGAACAGTATGAGTTACTGATCTATGAACTCATGAATTACATGACAGAACACCCGCAAGCGATCCCGCAGGTACTAGAGATGATCCGATGCGCACATTCGATAGAACGAATAGGTGATCGTTGCCAAAATATCAGTGATTACATTATTTACTACATACAAGGCAAGGATGTTCGTCATACCAAAATCGAGCATCTGACCGATTTGAGATAATTGTTCAACCTCTTCGAGTCATGTCCTAATTGTTATTTTCTACTTCATCAGAGAAGGAGACAAAAGATGACAACAACACCCTACCGATGGACAATTAAAAATAACTCGGCTAAACAAATTTGTTTCTCATTGTTCGGTGTCACCATAGGTTTGCTTTTTATTATTGGCTCGTGTCATTTCAGCGAGGTTGGTTTTAGACATGATTTGACTATTTTTTTCCTAGGTTTGATTGTCCTCAGTATGAGTGCCATCACATTACTTATCGGCTCAAAACAAATCATTATTATTGACCCTGATACCCGTCAACTCATATTTGAACAAGCCGGTTTGTATGGGAAAAGAAAACATAGTGTTCATTTTCAGGAAATACAAGACTATTTTGTTGATGAACTTGGTAACTGGGAAGGTAGCCATGTGCATTATTTTGTCGTCGCAAAATTGAAATCCGGAGAGAAAATTCCATTATTTTTAGGTTTTTATAATGATTACGATAATAAAGAGATAATGGATACCTATTGCTTCCGATTAAAGGAATATTTAATCGCCGACTCTTCCATGGCGCACAATGTTAAAACCGATACTTCGCCGTTAATACCACTTGGTAACGATCCAGGATTTATTGTTCGTTAATGAATTATCCGCCAGAACTGATTTTTTGTGACTAAGATCAGTACTAACATGACGGTCACTTATTTTTAACCGCCAATGTTCTAAGCTTTTTTACACATATCTGTTGTTATCTGTGGTGCTAATACCCTTAGGCCACTTAGATCTTAGGCTCAAAGAGTACACTCTATGACAGCCACAAAAAGTAATCGAAAAAACACGTCAGAACACAGCGACATTATTGAGCACCTGACCAATGAACTTGCCACAATAAGAGCCGATATGATCGCCGCCCCAAACTGTGCGCAAAAATATCTTGCTGCCATTCATTCGTCTTTTTACGACAGTGCACAAAACCTATTACAGTACCTCGCTTTCCGGCGACATGATCTTCGTCAGCTACAGTGCCAGCTAGCTGAATTGGGGCTGTCGTCTCTTGGACGCGCAGAAGCTCATGTATTGAAATCACTGAATAAAGTACTCGAACATTTGTATCTCCTGTCTTCGCAAGAGCATCCCTCGCTCGAAATAGACCACGCGTTAGATTTTTCTAAAGGCCAACAATTACTAAAACAGCATACTGAAACACTCTTAGGTCCCACAGTGTCTGAGCGTGATGTCCGGATCATGGTCACGATGCCCAGCGAAGCTGCCGACGATTACACATTAGTGCATAACTTATTAAAGCAAGGCATGAACTGCATGCGGATCAATTGCGCCCATGATGATGAATCCGCCTGGATAAACATGATCCAATATTTGAAGATGGCAGAGAAATCGTTGAATTTATCGTGCCGTGTTGTGATGGACTTAGCAGGACCGAAATTGCGAACAGGTCCGATGGCGTCTGGTCCTGCGGTAGTTCATGTCCGCCCAAAACATGATAGTTATGGCAAAGTCATTAGCCCGGCAAGGATCTGGTTATCTTCAGACCCAGAACGATACCGAGCACCCTCACCAGCGGATGCCTCACTACCTGTTCCAGAAAAATGGCTCAAAACGCTTCATGTGGATGCATGTGTCAGTTTTCATGATGCCCGCGATACCAAACGCTCACTCACTATTGTTGATGTCACGCCCCACGGCTGCTGGGCAGAAACGACGAAATCCGCTTATATCGTCACTGGCACGTTATTGCACAGCAATGACAGTGAAAATAAAGAGCGCAAAGCGACTGTTGGTGCATTACCACACACCGAAAATAGTATTCTACTAAAACAAGGCGATTTGCTTCTGCTTACCCGAGATCTGGAACCGGGACGTGCAGCAACCTATGACAGTTCAGGACAACTATTAACTCCCGCCCATATTGGTTGCACATTGCCTGAAATATTTGACGATATTCGGGCTGGTGAAGCCATCCGCTTTGATGATGGAAAAATCGGTGGTGTTATCGAAAAAGTAGAACCGGCCCAGATCCATGTTCGAATAACATTGGCACATCTGCTGGGCGAAAAATTACGCAGTGATAAAGGCATAAATCTGCCTGATAGCCAGTTGAAGTTAGCCGCCTTAACCGCACAAGATATTGCAGTGCTGCCATTTGTAGTAAAACACGCTGATGTGGTGGAGCTGTCTTTTGCTAACAGTGCTGATGATGTTGAATTATTACAGCAACAGATGGCAAAACTCAGTAATAACCCGCCAGCCATTGTGTTGAAAATTGAAACTAAACGCGCGTTTAAAAATCTGCCTGAGATGCTGCTAACCGCGATGCGGGCACCTTGCTGTGGAGTCATGATCGCGCGTGGTGATTTAGCCGTTGAGTGTGGATTTGAACGCTTAGCAGAGGTCCAGGAAGAGATTTTATGGATCTGTGAAGCTGCACATATCCCCGTGATCTGGGCAACTCAGGTTTTGGAATCACTGGCGAAAGAGGGTATTCCATCCCGCGCTGAGGTAACCGATGCGGCCATGGGACATCGGGCGGAATGTGTCATGCTAAATAAAGGGCCTTATATCCTCAACGCAGTGCAGGTGCTGGATGATATTTTACGTCGCATGCAAACGCATCAATCTAAAAAGCAATCGATGCTAAGAGAGCTTCAAATTGCCCACATTTTGGCAATTTAAACTGTTGGTGCATGATAGATAGGTTACTTACTTCCTTGTCAGAAGAATATCAACCTCGGGCTAGTAGCGCATTCTGAAACTTGACTAACGATACTCTAGGCTCATTGGATATCGCACGAGTATCGTTAGCTATTCTGTAGATAAAAATCGTTGGTGCGGATCAACTCTTCACGGCAAACTATGTTGTCACTTTCGACCGAGCATGGCGGCACAAATAAAAAACTTTATCTTTCCGTTATTATCATTCGTGATCCGGGCAATCACTTGATCTTTTTCAACACATTCCCAATCATCACTCCGTGATCCAGGTGATCTGATCCCTGAACAACGCAAATAATCCATGAACAAGTGCGCATTATTTATTTCAGTTAAATGTGGATCCATCATCATAACTCCGCTATTCAGAACAACGTTCAGCAAATTTATCAGTGTTTCGTTACGAATTGGTTACAAATTGAAATAGTTTGGCTATTTATGGATGGGTGTCTCACGGTCAAACGACACTATCGGGGCACTCAAAATTTACTTATATAGGCAGATCACTGTTGTGAAACCACCCATTTTTTGCCCTTCCGCAGCCTCATCTGTCTATACTTAGCCCGTGAACTCAGATGGATATACGTTTCAATATAGATACGAGTGATGTTATATGAGCGCGAATGGATCAATCACTCAGCAGTAGTGATAGTATGCAGCGCAGGATTCAAACGATGTAATTTCTAATGAAAGAGAGTTGGTTATGGCATGGGTAGGATGGTATTGGTGGGTTAGCATTGTTTTAGTGGTATCCGCGTTGATTGGCAGTGCAATACCAGAACCACAGGAAGATCGGCCGGGTAGTAAACATGCCGTTAAACTTTATTCAGTGGTATTTTTTGTATTTTTGATAGTCGCTATTTACTATGCAATGGTAAGCAATATTTAAGTGAAAAAACATCCACTGCGATACCACGACATAAAATGAAACAACTTGATTCAAATGGTACAGCTCATCCTTGGCTACTTTAAAATCGAGCGGTAGCTCCACGAAACCGTTATAAAAAGACAACTTATGACTAGTTAGTTGCACTTAAAAAATAGACGCGGGTTAGCTTCTTTTCAAATCGATCAAAGTAATAACCCATAAAAAATAATAATCTGAAGCACGCTAATTCGAGTACAGGTTTAAACTCACTTTTGTCCAGTTCTGAGTTACTGGGTCGTTATAATTTTCGTCTCTGCATGTACTCTAACAACGCCAATATGTATTGTTTATCATACGAAAAAGCCCCCATTACTAGGGGAACAGTGGAGTTTAAAATCAGTGTTATTAAACGTGCGGTAAACGCAGACGAAACGATGAGCTAAGAATAGAAGTAAACACTAATTTACGCACCCCACATGCTCGTGTTCCAGAAAAACAAAAGGGGCTATGTCAAACAACATAACCCCTTGAACACGTTTTCGTAATTATTGAAATACAGGTGTTACAAAGTGAGCATCGGCATTGAATGCGTTTGTTGAGGTGAATTGCACATCAACAGTCTGACCCGCAGTCACACCTTTCAGAATATTGCTACCGTCAGCTTTGTAAGTGATGGTACGTGCTGGCCAACCTAATTCAGATACCGCATCTTGTTTAACTGTCACTGTCTGGCTTGCTGCATTAACTGCAACAACAGAACCGTGGGCTTTATAGGTGTCAACAGCAGCCTGAGAAGACAGTGCAACCAGTGATAACGCAGCAACAGCAGCAAAACGAGCGAATGTATTTTTCATATTTTTTACTCCACAGATAGTCATTTTATAAACCGGCATCAGCCGTGTTTCTTTTTGTTTTGTGAAACGCATCACGTTTCGTTGGAGCAAGAATACGATGCCGACATGTGGAGATAAACCACGCATTCCTGAATTGACTATCTCTAAAAGTGGAACAATCAAAGAAAAACCATTTTATTGTTTAAAATTCTAATGAATAGAATCAATGGCGCTGAGCTTAAAACATCTTTACGACTTTAATTACAATGATTGTCGATTAAATCTCAGCTACAAATTTTAGAATGCCAATTCTGGCTTAGGATCTATCCCAGCCAGTGATGTTTTGATTATTCGTTACGCGGGCCATCTTCAATATGCGTGATGACTCCATTTTCGACCGTCACTAGCGCCATGAATTTATCTTTTCCCATATCCATAGTGAAAATTTCGCCCGTTTGAATGACTGATTTCGTCCCGTTTTCATTCTCTGCGATTGTCGTTTTCACATCTGTACTTATCGGTGTACCGCATTTCATCAACATTTCTGATTTGGTATCCCCTACCGAAATGATTGAACTACCACACCGCATAGCCCCTTCTGCCAACACCGATGTTGAGAGCAGCATTGCGACCAGTAATAACCCGATTTTTTTCATTATTCTTCCAATAAGTTGATCATTAAACGCTGACATTTATAGGCTTTAATTTTACAAAAGAAAACTCAAATGACTCAATTTTGTTCGTGCGACCTGAGGTCGTATGAAGCGCTGTTCACCGCGATAAGAGTGAACCATCTGTATCACCAGATGACCCTAAGGCTCTGAATAAAGCAGCGAGCCTGACAATGTAACGAAGTTCGGCAAAAGCCAAACGGGAACAGAATCGCGAGAGGATGCTCCTCCTGATAACCACAATTCGGGTAAGTGCTAGGGAGTCAGTATGATGAACGTAAGTGAATCCATGCAAGGTGCGTTATATGAGAAACAGCGGAAGTGGTTAATACGCTGTGGCCAAAAGGCATGAGAGTTGGAATGAGGTTGGACAATACTCTTTCGTGATCGATACGCTCTCCGCACTATAGTGGGCATCTAACCTGACATTGCGTGACATACGGAACAGGGTAAGCCTGTATTGCTCCCTCTGGGAAAGCTGTCTGCGAAGATAGCCGATAGTAATGCAGGTAAAGGATGCTGGAAAAAGCGAATGCCACATTGTAATGATGCGGATACAGGTTGTTATCTGGCGCGAAAGCGAGCTGACTTCCGGCTGGTCTCCCGTTGCAAGATGATTTGAGGAACTTTATTCAAGGAGAAACGCAAATGGTAACTTCTGCTGAAGTTAGTGCCTCTCCTGACAGTAGCAGCCCATGGCAATCCATCAACTGGAAGGCGATTGAGCAGCACGTTTTAAAGCTTCAAATGCGCATTGCAAAAGCAACCCGAGAAGGTAAACACAGCAAAGCGAAAGCGTTGCAGTGGATACTGACTCACTCAAAAGCAGCAAAACTTCTTGCTGTGAAACGAGTCTCTCAAAATAAAGGCAGTAAAACACCCGGGATCGACGGCATCATTTGGAATACGGATGCCCGTTGTATGGCGGCGGTTAATCAACTGAGCAGAAAAGGCTATCAAGCCAAACCGCTCAGGCGTATCTATATCCCTAAGAAAAACGGCAAACTCAGACCGCTAGGCATTCCGTGCATGATAGATAGAGCGCAACAGGCACTCCATCTTCTTGCCTTGGAGCCTATCTCTGAAACGATTGCCGACCCAAACAGTTACGGTTTTCGACCAAATCGGAGTACTGCGGATGCGATTGCACAATGCTTTAAATGTTTGTGTTTAAAACGTTCGGCGCAATGGGTTCTTGAGGGTGATATTAAAGCCTGCTTCGATAAGATCGGTCATCAATGGTTGATCGACAACATTCAAACGGATAAACGAATGCTGAGGCAATGGCTGAAATGTGGTTTTATCGATAAAGGTATGTTTTACCATACGGCAGAGGGAACGCCGCAAGGCGGTATCATCTCCCCAACGCTGATGTTACTGACACTGGCCGGTTTAGAAAAACTGGTCACGTCGATAGCGGGTAAAACTGGCGATAAGATCCACTTCATTGGATACGCAGATGATTTTGTGATCACAGGAACTTCGCAAGAAGTCCTGCTGAACGAAGTCAAACCGCAGCTCATTGGTTTTCTACAAGAAAGGGGCTTAACACTTTCTGAAGAGAAAACGCATGTCACCCATATCAATGATGGTTTTGACTTTCTGGGGTTCAACCTCAGAAAGTACAACGGCAAACTGCTGATCAAACCCAGTAAGAGCAATGTACTGTCATTCTTGAGTAACTTACGCGAACTCATCAGAAAACACGCAACCACGCCAGTAAACGATCTGATTAAAATTCTGAATCCGAAGCTGAGAGGTTGGGCGAATTATTATCGTCACAGTGTGGCAAAGCGAACTTTCGGTTATGTAGGCCATCAACTTTTCTGGTTGTTATGGCGGTGGGCGGTAAGACGTCACCCAACGAAAAACAAAGACTGGGTACGTCGAAAATACTACATGAACAGTAGAGGTGAATGGCAATTCCACGGTTGGCAGAAAATCACCAATATGGATTGTCACTTTAATCTGATTCAGATTGCTCAAACGCCGATAAAACGACATGTGAAAATCAGAAGTGAAGCAACGCCTTACGATCCTCAATACCAATCCTATTTGGCGGAGAGGAAACCGAAAAAGGAAAGCAGAAACTCTTGGTTTGAACCTGTATTAGCTGCTTTATAAGAGAAATTGCTGGGTAACGTAAAACGCCTTAGCGGAGGCTTGAGCCGTATGCAGTGAAAGTTGCACGTACGGTTCTTAGGAGGGCGGCACTTGGTAACAGGTGTCGCCTATCCGACATTACTTCAGATGCTCACAAAAATATACGTCTATGAATTATCAGGTTTCATTTGCTAACAAAAATGTCCTTCGGCATGATAAAACGAGGCGTCTATGGAAAAGCTTTTTGTGGGTCAATCATTCGATGAGGTAAAGATGGGTACTCTTGTTATTGAAAAATTCATCAATGGTCAATGCAACTCAACAACCAACATTCCTTTCTTCGTTGTTAGGACAGCAAAGAAACTTATGCCTACATCAATGCTGTCTGCATTAGCCGATAAAGGGATCGACTTATCTGCCATTATTCAGGCAAACAAAAACCACATGCACTACTCATCGACTTTGCGAGTAAAAGAACATGGCATTGAAAAAGTTATCGTTGTGTCACTCCAATAAGATGCCCTGTTACCTCACGACACACCAACATGACTGCATCCGTCTTATTGTGCTCAATGTCATTTTGGTTGGGTCAATAAGATGGAATTAACATGGCGTTTCGTATCTGATGACCTGGACTGGCACGCACTAGCTGCCATGTACCGTGCAGCACCACTTGGCAACAAAACCGCAGACGGTTTAAAAATCGCATTCAACAACAGTATGTTTAAATGTTTTGTTTATGATGCAGATAACTTAGTGGCGGCGGGGCGCGCATTAGCGGATGGAGTTGACTGTTCTTATATCTGTGATGTCGCCGTTTTACCTGAATATCAAGGGTTACACATCGGCAAAGAGATCGTCTCACGATTGATCTCTTTATCCGCAGGCCACAAAAAAATCATCCTCTATGCCGTTCCTGGGAAAGAACCTTTTTACCAAAAATTAGGCTTTAAACCCATGACCACCGCGATGGCTATCTTTGAAAATGAAGCAAATGCTGTCGCGCAGGGATACATCATCAGCAATGAGTGATACCTGCCTTCATCTTGAACGCTTTTGCTTTAAATCTTCAAAAGGACTCTGCTGTGAAATTTGAGTTAGATAAATTCAATGGTGTTATTGTCGATCCGTTTTCTATTCCTGACTGTGCTGATGAATTTCATAAACACCTCTCTGAAATCACACACTTTGCTATCACTGAAAATAAAAACCTGATCTGGTTGACGCTACCAATTAATAAATCACATTTGATCAAACCCGCCACCGATCTGGGTTTTGTTTTTCATAACTGTCTGGAATCAGAATTAATACTGATCCGTAAAGCGCCTTCAACTACATTTATTCCTTTCATCCCGACCCATACCTTGGGGGCTGGCGCGATCGTGTGCAATCAACACCAGCAGATCTTAGTGATCAAAGAACACGGCATGAAGGGATATAAATTACCCGGCGGTCATATCGAACTAGGCGAGCGTATTGGATCAGCTATAGTCCGAGAAGTATTGGAAGAAACGGGAGTTGAATCAACGTTTGGATCGATAGTCGGCTTTACCACTAAACATCCATTCCAGTTTGGAAAATCTAACCTCTATTTTGTGTGTCGATTAACGCCACTATCCGAGCAGATCTGTATTCAGGATACGGACGAGATCGCGGATGCGAAATGGGTATCTATTTCCGAATACATTAGTGACGAAAAAAATGCCCTCTTCAATCGACAGATGGTTGCATCATTAGCTCAGTCCTCAGTGTTAGCACTTATGCAATTGGACGGTAATGATGGGCCGCATAAGAAACAGGAAACCTTTTTTGCTCAAGCTTAAAAATAACGATCCTGAATATCAAAAAAAGAACACAACAACGGAGCCAAAAAATGGCAGAACCAATAGTGCGTCGATCCGGTATTCACAACATGCAGTTTGGTCATAATGTCACCCTTATCGAACCCGTGAATTTGTATGGCAGCCAGATTGATGATGATGTCTTTATTGGTCCATTTGTTGAGATCCAGAAAAACGTCGTTATCGGTAAACGGACCAAAGTGCAATCGCATACTTTTATCTGCGAATTTGTCACGATCGGCGATGATTGCTTCATCGGGCATGGCGTCATGTTTGCCAATGATTTATTCAAAACAGGCGTACCCAATCCTGATCCGCAATCTTGGGGAAAAACGAGCATCGCGGATAATGTCACCATTGGTTCTAATGTGACTATATTGCCGGTCAAGATCTGTTCTGGTGCTGTTATTGGCGCTGGCGCCGTGGTAACGAAAGATATCACCACGCCAGGTACCTATATCGGTAATCCGGCCACTCTCTCCCGCGCATTTGTTTGATTTACATAATACAAATTCCGTATTTTGAACTCTCTTATTCATGAATAGGTTGACCATTGTGGATGTATTGATCGTCATTGATATGCAAAAAGCACTATTCCAGACACCCCGTTATAACAGCAGCGCAGTTATCGCGAACATAAATCAACTCTCAACAGCTGTTCGAAATAACGCCGGTAAAGTTATCTTCATTCAACACAATGGTCATGATGAGGAAGGATTAACACCGCATACTGAAGGATGGACCATCCTCGATGAATTAGAGAAACAGCCCGTTGATATCGTTGTTGAGAAAACTATCTGCGACTCTTTTTACGATACGGTGTTAAGCCAAGTACTGGCAGCGTTGGCACCCGAGCGCATCATTATTACTGGTTGTGCGACCAATTTTTGCGTCGATACCACATTGCGTTCAGCGGTAAGTCATAATTTTAATGTCGTTGCGATTGCCGATGCCCATACAACCGCCGATCGTCCGCACTTGAATGCAAAATCAATTATTGACCACCACAACTGGAGCTGGGCTAATCTCATCACACCTAAGACCCCTGTCGTTGTCATGACAACTAACGAATTGCTGACAGAAATGAACCAGCGCACGCACTAATTACTATGCTTTGTTATTTACCAGCGTTGCTGAAATGATAGCCCCAGAGAAGAACCTGATTTTTGTCACCCTCGCAGCCCATTGCCGCGAGAAATGGCCCATGTTTCTCTTTGCAGCGGTTACTGTACCTAAAGGCGCTGTTTTAAATGCTCACCAACATTGAATCGTCTAAAATCTGGATATAAAAAATATATCATTGTATATCAATAGCTTAAGTTAGTGCGCAGGCAGCACTATTTGCCCGCACTTTTGTTACTTCGATTGCTGATACCAGTATTTTGCTGAAGCATTCTGGATAGGATGTTTAATGACAAAAAGCCGCATTTCTATGAAATAACGGCTTTCTGTCAGCGAATGAAATTCATGTTACCGTAAGCTCTATTTACTATTTTTATTCAATAAGTTTTCGGATTATTATGAAAATTCAATACTTTACACGAGATCATCTGTATATCTTAGAACACTGAGAAAGAACATACTTCTTTTCTGTCATTGGGAATGAAGCATTAAAGACCCATGCAAATTTCTCTTTTTGCTTGTTTGGATATACCCAAAATGACGTACAAGCTAAAGCCAAAGTGGTTTTATCGGATTCATCTAACGCTTCATATTGACGCAACAAAACTTTATGCTCATATGATTCTGAAATGATAAGTCCGCCAAAATCACAGTCACTGCTATAAAGGCTACTACTGAAACATTCCATCAAATCTTGAAGGCCTACTGCCACAAAACGTTTACAGCTCTGCGCCGCATGAATAAGCGCAATCTGTTGCATGCGATGGAATGGTTTCAAAATAGTTTTCAATTTTTCTTCAGAAAACCGCATATTCATTTCCGAAAGCTCACCAAAGTATTCATGCCATGACAACATAACAAACTGAAAAACCTGCTCCATTTGGTGTGTTGCTAAAGCATTTAATTTCCCAATTAAAGATAGGTGCGCCTCACATCCACGCTCAAAACCGCAGCTCTCTTCACGGTCAACCATTTGAGCTAAAAACCTTAAAAATTCGGTAGTAGAAATTGACTGATTGCTTTGTATCGCATTAAAGAATGGACGGCTTGCAAGCATGACAATGTGCTGCTCTGCCCAAGTGAGATTTAAATATTCAGGAATAAAAGACATGGACATTTGTTCATGATATACCTGCGGTAGTTGTGGTTTTCGCGTTTTAGCGAGACGTATAGCCTCTTTAATCTCCACATCCTGAGCCAAACTAGCCGCATGGCGATCAATGATTTCAATATGTTGATCAATATACTCATACAACGAATGCATCAGATCATCATCGGTCTGGCAGTCGCAGAAAAACTCCATCAACTCCTCACGCTCCGCCAGTGATAACGCAAAAAATTTGGCTACAAACTGCTTGTGTAAGGTGGTTCCACAGAGAAACAGGTTTCCGATCAAAAAATACTGACCAATTTCCAAACTAGGCCCTTCAATCAAACCACCATAGTATTGGATGCGCTCGTCTTTACTGTCCATTTCGCAGAAAGTTACAACGTCATAGGCGAATTCCAGCATTATGTCGATTTCTTCATTATTAAAGCAGTTTAAAGATATTTTATTCATATCGTTCATCGTATTTTCCTTTTAAATTAATAGTATTTTTTGATGTAAATTCATCATAAAACTTTATGTTATTGATAATAATATTTATTTTTTATCAAAATCTGGTTTTGAATATTTTAAAAAAATATTCCGTTATCCAATTTTCGCATATTCAGGCAAGAACAAGCCCTTCATCGAATGATGAATAAATACGAAATCTGAAATTTAATTAACGACTACATGCATAGTCATAAAGATCATTGGCTTAAATATTAACCACATCCAAAAGCTTAGGTGCCGGTGAATAATCCCGAGTTGATGTATGTCGTTCTTGATCGGATAACTTGAAACTCTCAAAAGCATCATCATCTGGCTCCCAATCGAGATTAGCAACGATACGAATAGGTTTCAGATAAGTAGTGCACAGCTTCCCATCATCCAACTCATATTCAATTCCGGTTGCTTCAACCTCAATCAACACCAATGCTTCATGACTACGTCGATAGCCAAACACATCATTATTTTTGGCAGCTGTTAATGCATCATTAATAGTTCGATAGTAATAAAAACCACTGGAATGATCATCGCTTGCCTTTTCCCCTCGGCGCACGTTCATTACCCATTCACTACCATCCCAAACAGATACCAACGCCTCTTCTTGATTTTTTTTAACCAGCTTATACCCCTTTCGTGGTTTTAAGCTGTCAACAACCAGTTTGGCTTTACCCTGAAGGATATCAATTGCAATGCCTAATTCATCACCCACTGATTTGGCTGCTTTTGCTGCAACAGCTTTATTGGCTAACTCTACACGGGTACCAACACCGTGCCGATGTAGCAAATAATAGGTGTTTGCTGTTGTTTTAATGCCGTAGCGGGTACCTTCAACTTCTCTGACATTCACCAGTACAGATTTTCCATCTGGCGTCATATCATAAATTTCGTGATACAAAGCGGTTCCAATCCTTTTTTTACCAATGTAGTTATTGATTTTCATCCACGCTAATGAGTCATATGCCCGAGGCAATTTGCCTTTTTGTACCGCTTTTGCAATTAGTCCATTCGCTTGTACTTTTAATAATATGTCTGATTGATCACTGTCGCCCCCCAAATCACTGGTTAAAAGCACACCAAATTCATTACGTTTAAATCCCATATATATTCCTTATTCAATATAAAAATTAGTTCTGATTGCAAGCCCTTCTGATTTCAGACAAAACGGTGCCCTTCACGTTAATGTGAATATTTTCAATAAATTACAATCAGTTCGTTTTTGTGTGTTTTTCTATAACCACATTACTGAAGAAGATCAGCAATGCCTCTGTGTAGATGTCTTCATAATGCAATCGAGACATCCAAATTCAAAAATCAACCTGTTTTAATCAACGCATATCTCTTCTCCTTCGTAATGTTCCCAACGCGTACTCATGCGCTGAATGGTTTCTTCTGGTACCCCATGAATAGAGCCGTACTTATTTTTCATGGTATATACATTCACCTGATGCCCAGTCGCTTTCGCAAAATCTAGATAAGGCTGGATCTCCCTTTTTTCACAAAACGTATTAGCAATAACAACATCCATGCCGCTCTCCATTGCCTGACGAGCTGTTTTCTGACACCACCGATGCGCGTCTCTTACTTTTGTTTTATCAAAGCAATATTCACCATCGCGATAAAAAAACATATCTGCTTCCAGATGAATACCGTTCAATGTTTTCGCTTTAGTACTCTTGCCACTCCCAGGAAGCCCACGAACAATATAAATACGCACTATTTTCCCCTCCAAAATAGTGTTCTACGTGGCAACTTCTGACTAATTTATCCCGCAGAACACTGTTAATTAATTTCTTTCATTTTTTGACCATTAATTCCAATCATCGGAAATCCCTGTTTTGGACAACACTGAACCCTTCACTGAAATGTGAATATTTTCAATAACCTAAACATTTTATTGGGTGCAAAAAACTTTTAATAAGCAGCCAAGAGAGACTACTGTTTATTCATCAATGCCTAGCGTAGAACAGCAGGGATCGTAGTTGCCATCCTGGATGCACTCACGCACAGAGCGCAACGTAACAATGGTGAAACAGTATCGACTTCGGAATTTGCGAAGAAAAACTCCATTGCGGATTTGTTTTCCCAACCCCAAAACGAAAAGCAAGTATTGAACAGATCATTGTACTGTTCATCACTTAATGCTCGCACTTTATCGCACAGAACTTGTTCTGCTTCATCAGCGTGTAAGCGGACATCTTCGGAAATTCCCATGCAGCTGGCAAACAGCTCAAACGGGTCATCCAAGTAGATATTGTCAGGGTTAGTCAGTGAGTTAAGCGTCTCTATCGAGACCATCAGCAACGTAATACGTTCCTGAACAGAGAAGGAGTTGATGATTTGTGTAGCAGTATCAAAAGGTTGCAGCTGAATGAACTTTGGAGCAGATGTAGCTTTTAAATTTTTTCTCATAGATAGGTTCCTTTAGGATGAATTAGCTCTGTAGCAAGCGACCATTCGCGAGCACAATTCAACCATAAACTAACGCAATGCGTTTTGCAAGCGCAAAATCAAAGGAAAGCCCAATTTAATTAAATTATATCGAAGACCTACTTGCGGTGCAACCAAAATAATTAATAAATGAAATAATAATTCCCCCCATCCGCCAAAAAACTCAATTTGAGCCTAAAACAGCCTGCTATAAACCACCAATCTGCCCCAAACAAAACCAATCATAATGAATGCTCATTTTTCCATCGTATGTAACCCGAAGTTGTCTCTATATAAGTCAATATGGGCAAACACCCATAATTGGCGAAAAAGGACTTATTTGAGGATTCTTTGGCCTTTTGTGGGAAAAATTGATATTCCGCGATGATGAAAAAATATCGCATGAACAAAGAGTTCACTGAAAGCTGTTTTGTGGCGTAAGAATACAAACGGACGTGATTTAAGATGGAACAATTTTGTGACAGCGAGCATCGAGCTGTCACGGTAATGGACATTTCTGAGTTATTGGTTTTGCTAATTTAGAAATCTATTAATAAGCTTATGTATTGTTAGTTCCTTAATACAATTCTTGTGATGTCGGATCTGGTGTACGTTCCCATGTTGATCTAAAAGCTCATGAATTAAGTCATGTAAGGAAAAATCTACTGTTCGGATTTTTCCTTACATAAGCGAGAAAAGTTTTTAACCAAAGGTTAATGGATCAGGCCCCAATCTTTGATTCTTATCCAGTTTTGCAATAGCAGCCTTATCTTCGATATCCAAGGTAAAATTAAATACATCAATGTTTTCTTTGATACGACTAGGAGTGACTGATTTCGGTATAACAATCGTATTATTTTCTAGATGCCAGCGAATAACGATCTGTGCTGGTGTTTTATTATGTTTTCTCGCAATTTGAATGATCGCCGCATCACTGATCGCTTGGTTCTGGGCTAATGGACTCCAGGCTTCAGTTTTTATGCCTAATCTTGAATGTACCTGTTGCATTGCAGATTGTTGAAGATAAGGGTGTAATTCAATTTGGTTTAATACCGGCGTCACACCAGTTTCATCGATGATCTGTTTCAGATTGGATTCAGTGAAATTTGAAACACCAATTGAGCGGATGAGACCTGTTTTCTGAAGATCAATCATCGTTTGCCATGTTTCAATGAATAAACCATGATGAGGAACAGGCCAATGGATCAACAATAAATCGATATAATCTAGTTTCATCCGTTCTAAACTTTTTGAGAGCGCATCTCTGGTTAATGTATCACCTTGATCGTCATTCCAAATTTTGGTGGTGATAAATACTTCTTGTCGAGGTAGACCACTTTCCCTGAAACCGACACCCACGCCAGACTCATTGCGATAGATTGAAGCCGTATCAATATGTCGGTAACCAACCTGCAAAGCCTCACGAACAGCCATGGCGGTTTGTTCAGGCGTTGCTTGCCATACGCCTAAGCCGATTTGCGGAATTTTGTTACCGTCATTCAACTCAATAGAACTACTTTGATTATCCATCACTTATCCTTATCTTTCGGTTTTGATATTCATTTTTGATTTATGAGCTAATACTCTTTCAAAATACATAAAACCAACGCCAGATATGCTCAACAAACCACCGACCCAACCTGTTGATGCCCAACCCAAATGATTTGAGATTGCGATGCCGCCCAACGTAGCGCCTAACGCATTAGAAAGATTGAAGGCACTATGATTCAGTGCTGCTGCAAGAGTTTGTGCTTTGCCTGAAATTTTCATCAGATGGCTTTGTAACGCTGGCACCAGCGCAAATCCATTTCCAATTAGAAATAGTGTACATAAAGCCCAAAAAGTAGAACCAGCCGTGAATGAAAACAAAGTCAGGAACAGTGCATTCCAGATCAACATGCCGAAAATAGCTGGGATCAAGGCGCGATCAGCAAGCCAACCACCAATAAGATTCCCGACCACCATACCCAATCCCCACGTTATTAATGCCAATGGCACATACGTTAAATTCATATGCGTGACTTCGGTCAGTGTCGGCGTGATGTAACTATACACAGCAAACATACCGCCGAAACCAATGGATGCAACGGCAAATGTTAGCCAGACCTGAGGGATATTAAGTACCGATAACTCTGCTTTAGCATTCGTTCCTGTTTGTGGTGACATCGGAGGAATAAACGTCAATAACATGAATGCAGTCAGTAAACCGCCCACGGCAATGACAGCAAAAGCGATCCGCCAATTTGTATGCTGTCCTAACCAGGTGATCACAGGTACACCCACGACATTTGCGGCGGCTAACCCCATCATCACATACCCGATCGCTTGTGCTTGACGATTCTCTGGAACCAAAGAGGCTGCAACTAAAGCACCAACCCCATAATAAGCACCATGAGGTAAACCGGACAGAAAGCGAGCCGCTATTAGACTGGAATAATTCCAAGCCAATGCGCTGCATATATATCCAATCACAAAAATAAGCATTAAGGTTAATAGCAATGTTCTTCGTGACCATTTTGCTCCGATAGCTGCGATGACAGGAGAGCCAATCACAACGCCAAGCGCATAAGCACTGATATAACTCCCTGCGACAGGAATTGAGACGTCCGTACTGTCTGCCATGGAGGGAAGCAAGCTCATCGAGGCAAATTCACCGCTGCCAAGAAATAAACCGCCAAGAGAGAGTGTCAAAATTGCCAAAGCAGTGCTGTATGTTGGAGATAGTTTATTTTCCATCGTTGCGGAAATAGTTTGTTCAGAAGGTTGTTGCATCATTAGGACTCGTTAGATGATTGAGATAAATGTGTCTGTTTTATTGGCTCAGAGGTAATTCGCCACGGTGTTCCGTTAGTTACATAACTTAATAACAACCAACCGCCACATATCGTTACCACCATAAAAAGCAAAACCAGGAAAGACATACGAAGACCGATCGTTTCAGCAAGCGGTCCAATCAGTAATGGTCCGACGAGCAAACCGGTATATGCAATGCGAGTTGTAACAGCAAGTGCTTGCGATGCCGGAAAATTGACAGATGTTGCTAGTTTTCCAGCGGATGAGAAAATCAGTGGGATGAGGTTTGATACGCCAAAACCTGCAAGCAAAAATCCTGGGATCACGCCTTGTAATGAGTTATTGGAAAGGATGAGAGAAAATCCAATCAGACTGATTAAACTGCTCCAGACCACAATACATTGGTGTGTTAAATAATTTTTTATTGGGTCACTGAATAAACGGCCTAAAGCCATCGTAATTGCAAAAGCGGCATAGCCAGTACCACTCCAAAACGAAGGCGCTTTTACAACCTCTTTTATATAAATTGTGGCCCAGTCATAAATCGCACCTTCAATCACTAACGCAGCGAAAGCTAAAATGCCAAAAATATGTAGTCGACGTTTTATCTGAGTCGTGCCAATTACGATCTTTAGTGGATTTTGTTCTGGAGATGTAGGCTGTTGCTTAACTTCATTGATTTGAAAGCGCGATGCAATCCACACTCCTAGCAGCGAGAAACACCCAATCACAACAAAATATATTTCATAGGGCAGCGGTGAACTAAACCAGATGCTCGCCAGTAACGCACTGATTAATCCACCGATACTGAAACTACCATGAACTAAACCAATCAGCGAACGGTCGGACAATTTTTCTAAATAGGCGACTTGAGTATTAGCTGCAACATCATTAGCTGCAACTACGCACCCAAAACCAATCAGTACAAACAGTAAGATAGGATAATTTGTAATCATCAACAGTGGTGCAGCAAAAAATGCCATTAATAATCCACTTTGATGACAGGCTCTGGCACTGCCAATCATTGAGATCCAACGACCAGAAAAACCCATAGTAACGATACCGCCTATAGCAACTGAAGCCATTGACAGTGAAAGAACACCATCCGTCAGATGGTGTAATTTTTTGATGATGGGTACGCTGACCCCCCAAGCTGAGTAGAGAAGTCCATTACAGAATAAAACGACCATAGTGGCACGCTGTGCGGCAATAACATGATTGTTCATCGCGATTTTATCTACTAATAAAATCGTTAAATTTTTCACGCCAGTCAGGATGCCAGCGCGATAAAGCAGGGCGATTATGAATGAGGTCATCGATAGACCACTGCATCCTCCGCTGATCTAATTCGTGGGTCACTTCATTATCTTCGCAGAAAATATAGAAATCTCCGGCTCTTAAGCCTTGAATGAGCCTTTCTGCAACTTGTTCAGCAGTCCATGGTGAATCTGGTTTAATTGTTTCTTTATTCATTTCAGGAAAGTTCATCGGAGTGAAGGTATAACCTGGAATAAGTAAATGTGCTCTAATTTTCCCTGCAAACGTCTCTCTAAGTTCATGAGCTAATTGTTCAGTTAATACACGGACAGCCGCTTTTGATACGGCATATGCAGCATTACCCGGTGGCGTAGTTATTCCTTCCTTAGATCCAAGATTTACAATGGCACTGTATCCTGATTGTTTACTCAGAATCGGTATAAATTTTTGTTGTAGCATCAATAATGACCAGAAATTAATTTCTATGATATTTCGCCATTGGCTAACGTTTTCCCAAGGGTTTGCACCATGAAGAATGGCTGCGTTGTTGATAAGTAAGCTAATTTTCCCTGTTGAAATTGCAATTCGAAGTAGTTGGTCTTGAACCGAAGATGTAGCAACATCACCAACGAGATAATTGATGGCCAATTGTGGATATGTTTCTCGGAGCTGTTGGACAGCTTTTGTTAGGGTAAGAGGATCCTTATCCAATAAAACGAGTTTCATTCCTTCATGTGCGAGTTTTTCAGCAATCGCATAACCAATTCCCACTGCTGCGCCAGTGATGACAGCGACAGATCCTTTTTTGACGCAAGAAAACATGGCCCCTCCTAAGGATGAAATGGATCAGAAGTGAATTCTCAATATAAATAGGTGATCATTGAATTATTTTAATGATACATCGGATGAAGATCGCTATTATTGAATCTATATCGATGTTTTGTTGAATGTTATTCAACAATAGTGCTGGTGTGATGCATGCTTCCCATCTCCAAAATTTCTAGAGCCGATTTAGCCGATCTCAATTCATTCCTTATGGTTTATCGGTTTTGTAATTTTACGCAGGCAGCGAAAGAGCTGGGCGTAACCACATCCGCATTAAGTCATTCCATCCGAAATCTAGAATCGCGGTTGGGAGTTCGTTTACTAAACAGAACAAGCAGAACGGTCTCTCCGACAGACGCTGGTATTAGTTTGGCGAAAAGGCTGGAGATAGGATTCTCAGAAATCGGTGATGCACTTGCAGAAGTCAATCGTCACCGGGAACGTCCGGTTGGACGTCTCAGATTGAATGTTTTACAAGATGGTGCTCGTTTGGTCATTGCTAAATATTTGCCGATGTATCTTCACAAATATCCGGAAATGTCAGTCGAGATCTCTGTTGAAGATAAAATGGTTGATATTGTCGCTGCGGGATTTGATGCCGGATTTCGTTTCGGCGGGACAATTCCTGCTGATTTAGTCGCTGTTAAAGTGACGCCGCCCTTGAAATGGGTCACTGTTGCATCACCTGCGTATTTGTACCGGCACACAGCACCTCGTGAACCCGAGGATTTGAATAATCACAACTGTATTCAAATGCGTACAGGCCAAGGTATAATCTATCGATGGGAATTCGAGAAGGCTGGTGAGCAACGGGCCGTTGATGTACCGGGAAAAGTTTGTGTGAATGACACGAGCTTAGTACTTGAGTTAGCACTTGCTGGTGTTGGCATTGGTTACTGCCTTGAAATGCGGGCTGCTACATTTTTAGCGTCAGGCCAACTACGAGAAGTCTTGCCTGACTGGGCACCAACAGAACCGCCCATGTATTTGTACTATCCAGGTCATCGCAGTATTCCCCCTGGATTGAAAGAGTTCATTGAGGTTATCCGGGGAGATATTGAAGGGAATATACAGCTCTGATTGCTGCGAAAACAGAGTGTGGCCTAGTAAAGGTGGTGATATTTGACTAGTCAAATTTAGTTCATCTGAATTCTTCAGGCCACATTCAAAACTCACTTTGGGGCAAAAATAAGCTAGAGATTTGGTAGCAACAATCAGCCGAAGTGTTTTTTTGCTTCGTTAACAGTCAACGTATTCTTTGTACTCGCCAAAAAATATCATTCGATTTAATCGATATGATCGAATCGATCAATGTATGTCAAACGCTAGGTTTCTAGAGATTTAGCTATATCATAAGCATCTAAAGCAGATATCACGTCATCAACTACTGAACGATAAGTACTATCCATCAATGATGCATTCAGTTCACGAAATGCTTCGACAAGGTCAGCATTGTCAGCCCCGTCATTAGCTAGATGGCCGCATATTTCAAGCAGTGCATCTTTGCTAAATTTTTTCATGACCGCATTTTCTATCTCATAAAACATTGTGTCATCCATGTTTTGTGTCGCTTACTGAGCCACATGATACTGGCCCGAAGCTCAAGAAAAAACGATTTTAGGCAGCAATATTCCAGTTGGATTGGATGAATTTTTTATTGCCGCTTCGCGAATTACCCATGTTCCGATTTTACGCAGCCGCACAAACTGACACTAACTCTTCCGCAGCCAACACAGTAAATCCGTCCTTATTATGTCCGTTTAGCCAAATACGATTTCCGCTTCGCACAACTCGGTCCTGTTGTTCGTGCCCCAGAATGACAAAATCAACTCCACTGGTGACGAGTCCACTCCCCCGTCTTGCATGGTAAAACTCTTCATTCCGTGTAAAAAACGGCAGGCGGCTTTGCTTGGTTAAATAAGATTTTGATAGCAAATCCCAATGGCTTGGCGCTTGTGAATGCACTAAGCCAATTTGCCCCCAGGTCTGTTCAATGGTAATTGCAAGTGGCATTTTCTGACGGATATTTTTGGTAATTTTGTCCAACTGCATGTAGTTGGCATCTTTTATCCAATTTCCACCTTGGTTGGTAATATGTTCCTTTCTGGTATCCGAGTCTGTTTCGCCGACTAATAACCAAAACTCTTGCTGACCATGCACGGAATAAAACCAGTCGAACTCTAGTAATTTGGTCGCGCCAAAGGAGTCAATGCCGTGCCCAATGATATTGCCGGTACTAAATAACCTATCTTGATCATATCTAAAACCACGATCATCGAGGTGATCTAACAACATCATCCAGTCCCCTTGGATGGGGCCGACAAAATAATCTTTCCCGCTGGTATTGTTTAATGGGATTTGTTTGTGTTGTGTTAGTCCGCACATAGAAACTCCTTCCATAAAAATGGAATAAATATATTATTTTTAAATTTGTTTGGTTTTTAATTCGATATCATTTAAACAACCAAATCTCTTTTTCATTTATTTTATCAAATTCATATTCAGTCATGAATAGCACTTGAATTCGACCATCCTCGCACAGTGATGCACGCCAACAGACTGTGCGTAGCTTGTTATCTTTAATATAACCGCAATTACAAATATCAGCGTCGTACAGAGGCACTAACGCACTATCTATCACGCTTTGTAGCAGTAACTGTGTGTAATTAACGGTCCACTCATTGCCGTAACCGTTAAAGCGCTGCATAAGCCTTTTAGTAATACGAGAGAAGACCTGTTCATTCGTTAATGGGCAGTAGGACTCATCATTTAATATATGAAATATATGAATATTTGCATGACGGATACTTAAAACCGTGTCGCTGCACATGTCGATCCCTTTTTAATAATACCGAAGGATGTTATTACGGCAATAGGGCCAGATATATAGCATCGTGGGAACAAGCAAGATACCTATTGTTGCATCATCATGCCGGTATACCCAGCTCATCGCCGAATGAAAAAAAACAATATGCGTCCAGCTAAATAATACCCCCATAAAGCTCGATATCGTGGGTATTAATGAAAGGTATACAACATAGAATATAACACTAATAATTTGCATACGGCCTCCAGTAAGGCAACAAATTAAATCAACGTGACATTTAAAAGCTAACTCCACACAAAGAATTTGTCAAACCAATTAATATAAAAACCACCATGTCAATTGATATATTTAAATATCAGCCTTATTTAAATATCATTTGTTTTTTTAAATAAATGAGATTTAAATCATATTATGCAGATAAACAATTCGATCTATAATTAAGATCTATTTCGTAATCAATAAATATACTTAAATACATAACCATGAATACATTAATAAATTTCATTAGCATAATTTGATATCGTATATTCGTTATTTGATATCATGAAAACGAACTGAGTTGATGATGAATGGCAAGAGCCACCTTCTTGGATGTTTTGTTCAGCGAAGCTCGTCAACACGATAATTTTACGATTTTGGTGATGAGGCCACCCAGAAACCAAACGCTGAAGATGTATCATCATCCAGCTGGTACGTCATTCATCTCAACATATGGCTATATTGCACACTGTTCCACACTGATTTAACCCAACAGAACTGTAATATTAGTCATATGATTTCGCAGTTCAGTCCCCCTCCTTGGGTCAACCGCCACAAAAATAGTTAAGCCATTTCCGCTAAAACAGCCTTTCCCTCTTTGTTGCTTGTATCCCTAACATTTACTGCAAGATCCATGGGCCTGGGTTTAGTTGCACATGGATTGAGATAATGCATCGCTAAGTCGTATCGTGCCGTTGTTTTGATTCGGTATGTATAGTTTCTTTTTCCATTAGCGTCTTTTTCTTTCGGTCCTGTTTCATGGCTCAAGCCGAAATGACTTAAAAAATGACTCATAAATTTAACGGAGTTAGTGAACGCGCTCAGTTTGCCGAAATTACCTTCATACGCTGTTCTGGCTGACACATTGCTCACCCGCCCTGCTTGCGTTTTTATGCTCAGTTCACCCTCTTTGATGAAGGTGAGTACATCCATCGCCTTTTCATTGTTATACGTGCCAGTCATCGATTTTATGTCGATCCCCAACCGACTAAATATTATCTGAACCAATGTCTCTCTAGCTGCTTGCTGAGTACTAATCTTGTCACTGATTTGCCCCGAAAAGCCCCTCATTGAGTGAAGATTTTCTATTGTTTTGCCAATACCTTTTTCATAAGCAGCAATGTCAGGATCGGTGATCTCTTTAATGTTAAGTACCGTCCGAATACGTTGTGCTATCAAAATAAGCCTTTCAGCCCGCGTTTTTGTACTCTTTTTATCCAGTTGCGCACATTGTTTGCTGGTTAAATGTGGCGCTGCTTTAATGACGCTATTCTTTTCTTGTTTGTGTTCAATTTTGCCTTTTCGTACTGCTTTTTGACCTTCCTTTGATACGGTAGAGTCTGTTTCTATGTCAACAACCGTGAATCCTTTTTGCTCTGCCATCGTCAGAACTGCGGCAATATGGTTATTTCGAAGATCATTTTCAAACGCGATTTGTGCTGCCACTTTATGGACACACGGATCGTTCATCCTGTCGTGATATTGCTGGGTATTATAGTTCTCAATACACGTTATTTTATTCAGTTCACTGGTAACAATGGCGATTGGCAATGTCTGCATCGGTTGAACTCGCCAACCAATAAAAGCGAAAGCAATAGTGCTGACTTTTCGAAACCGACGCATACTTTGTAGTAAGTCTGGGGCAATCAACGTACCTGCACTGAATAGATACACCTTGCTGAAGTGGTCATTGGTAATACTCACACCACTACTGATCACCGGGGTGATAATGAGTAAGTCATATTCCATGCTTTTTTCGTTGATCTGCTGAACAAATTGTTGCCCTTCCATAGTCGTAACAAAATAGCTATCAATCACTTTTACGTTTATTCCCGAGATATTCCTTTCAAAAATAGCTTTATATTCAAATGCTTTTTCCCGCTTTTCATCTGTAAAGAGAACGATTTTTTTTCCTGCTTGCAACTCTGCTATGGCATCATTAAACAACTGATGACTGGACTTATAATAATTTAATAATATGTTTTGAGTAACATCATCAGCCAATACGTTGACGACTTGGCCAGTGAGTTCGTGCAACCAGTTTACAGCGTCATCATTTAAATTAGCGTCTGCGACTACCACGATCTGGCTTCTCCGGATCAAGGCTTCCAGTTCCCGCCAGTATTTTGCGTAAGTGGTAATATGTTTATTATGATAAGCACGATGAGCACGTAAACACATCAGTTCATCAATTACTAACAGTCCATGCGTCTTCTTATCAGCAAAATCACTTAATACGGTGTTAATTACCCCAATAGTGCCTTGGCTGGACTTTTCACCCTCGAACCTATAATGCCGCGGATCATCAATGAACGATGAAACGAGTGAGCGTCGAGCCGTCAGATACAGCGGATCAGCACCCAGTGATGTCATTTCATTGAAAAGTGGGATCAACTTACTGGATGTTTTACCACTGCCCATCGATCCGGAAAGAGCAAACACTCTTTTTTCCCCTGCTCGATACGCCTGTACCGCCAATGCCACGAATTCAGGCCCTGATAGCGGACTTAATAGACTAACGTTTTTCTCTAACAACGTAATTGTGTGCAGCGGTCTGAACGCTTCTTTTTTTTCCGTGATCACATGGTTCAAGTGTTCAGTTCCGATGCTAACCACATCGAGCTGACTTCCACTTTCTGCTGCAATCTCGTTAATTTCTTCTCTTGCTATATCTTCAGTCACAACATGCTTTAACACTTTTGTCGCAAGCGTATCAACAAAGATGCTCAGTGCATCCATGATCTCATCATGGCAACTAGCATGCCTTAGTATTAATACCGCGACATCACGAATTGACGTAGTTTTCAGATCAAAGCGTTGCTCATTGATTTCGATGACTTGCTCGAATTTCTTCGCTGTTTTAATCAACGAAATAGCTCGATCAGATGGAGACAGAATTAAAATAGCTTGCGCGGAGAAAATGGCATTGGCGTAATTTGCGGCATCATACGCATTAGGAAATGAGGCAATTTCGTTCAAATCATCAGCCGTTGGCGTTGTAGCGATAATAACCTGTGTGGCTGTTTCTTCTGTTCCGTTTGTATATATTTTATACGCAATATTCCTTTGTATCATGTTTACCCCTGTTCATTATTTATTGTAATAGTTATTTTATATTTCGCATTAATAGCATCTCACAACATCTTCTCGATTACAATACATATTATTATATTAATTTATGTTGATTATTTTTATCCTTTCCATGCCTTTGGCATGAAGGAAACCATATTTTTATATCCTTTCGCATTAACTGTAATGTCTAGATTTCTCTGTTTTATTTGTCTTTGTTATATATATAGAAAACTGAAATTTACATCAGAATCTAGACATAAAATGGATGTGCCACATCCAAACAACACACATTAATTTAGCTATAAATAATCAAACATCATTCACAGTCTTGTACCAAGCAATTTCACTTAATTTATTTTTTATTATATTATTTAGATACAAAGCAAAAAGACGGCAAAACAAGGTATATATGAGCAAGAACGGCGCAGGAAGACCAAAACAAACCGAATTGGAACGTCTTCGCTCTCTGACTTCTCGTCTTTTTTTGAAATATCAAAATCTCATGCGACTCAGTGATGCTGATTTGGAAGAAAAACACCTCCAATATGATACCGCCAAAGGAAAAATGGGGCGTCCAGCCCTATCGATAAAGATAAAACGCGAACGCGCATTAAAAAACTTTGAAAATGCACTGAAGAAATACCAAGAACAAGAAAAAGCGGAAGGAGTAGAGCCTGTTCCCTTTGCTACAATTGCGTTAACAAAAGTAAAAGACAATGCAGGACGGCCAGGCATGAACGAATTGGACCGCCTTCGCCGTTATATAAGACAACAAGAAGTACTGATTTTTGAATTGGAACTTGTACAGCTAAATGAAACAACGAGTGCCTCAACACGCCCGGAGCGAACAGGTAAACGGATACCGCGTACACCATTGGAACAAATCCAGGTACTGAAAAAGAAAATTGAACTAGCACAACAAGACTACCAAGTGACCGCAGCTACTTTACCGCTGATTGATGTCCTGAAAAGTGAACGGAATGAAATTCGCGCTGATCTTCGTCAATTCAAAATGTTGATCAATAAGCCGGACCACTGGCAAATGCGTAAAATGCGGCAGCGATACACCGACGAATATGCATTAACTCAGATCGAACAGTTGGAAATTGATCTACAGAGCATCAATGAAAAAATAGTCAATGCAGTTCAGGCGAAGCAAACAACACGTGTTGCAGGAGAGATAATTATGTTTGATCCACTCAAGGTGGCAGCAAAGAGTGATCAGCAGGAAGAGATCCTCCTCACTGCAAACTCATCGACAAACCACGAAGCAAATGGGTAATTTTCAGCCTGCAAGGCTGGAACAATAAAAACCCGTTCAACCGATGAGTCAAAATGATATTCAAGTATTATTATCACACAACTCATTCGTCCGATTTGATCTCTGAATTATGATGGGTGTATAGCCCAAATTATGCGATGGTTTCGTCATGCAAGGTGTACCTGATATTTTTGAGTCTAAAAAGGACCAAGCCCAATTTCGTATGCTGGCTAACCGTTCCTCGATCGAACTTTACCGCGCTCATATTGAAAAACATACTTTTGAACCGCATACCCATGAAGCATTCGGGATCGGCACCATTATTCAGGGTGCTGAACGGTTTCGTTATCGAGGCTCAGAACATATCGCATCCACGGATGCCTTAGTGCTGATGGATCCTGATGAACTTCATACCGGCCAGGCTGAAACTGACAATGGCTGGCGCTACCAAATGATATACATCAATCAAGCGTCATTAGAAAACATCTCTGGACTACGTGATTTATGGTTTCCTGAAGTGCTTCAGTATGATCAGAAAAAAGCTAACGCGGTTTCTATTCTTCTAAATCAAATTTGGCAATCTGATGATGCATTGACTATCGATTGTCTATTGATGACCCTGATTTCACAGATCCTGCCGTATATTTCTACGAGCAAGCGAACGGCTCATGAACCAAAGCACCGGTTCGACATAGTGAAAGAGTACCTGCGTGACAATCTCAGTAAACAGATCACGTTGCCTGAACTCGCATCGCTGGTTAATTTAAGCCAGTATCATTTTTTACGACAGTTTGTGATGCAATTTCATGTGACACCACAGCAACTGCTGATGGCTTATCGACTTTTCAAAGCAAAGCAGTTACTCGCATTGGGGATCCCTTCTGCCACCGTTGCCGCAGACACCGGCTTAACGGATCAATCACATTTGATAAAAGCATTTACACGCCGTTATGGCACTACCCCTTCCAGATATCAGAAATCTATTTATCCAACTAAACCGCAATCTGGTACAAGAATTCCTTTCTAGATTTTCCTACGATCATTCCCACGAATTGAAAACGATAAGGTTATTGGATGTTGATCGGGGTGTTGTTTGCCTTAGTTGCAGGGGCAATTTGGGGCTTGATTTTTGTCGGCCCAATGCTAATTCCAGAATATCCGGCTGCATTGCAGTCGGTAGGACGCTACTTGGCGTTTGGGCTCATTTGTTTACCAATTGCGTGGCAAGACAGAAAACGGTTATCGATGTTGAGTAAAAATGACTGGTTAGAGGCGTTGAAACTCGCCGCCATCGGTAACTTGCTTTATTACTTCTGTCTATCAAGTGCTATCCAGAAAGTTGGAGCACCGATCTCTTCTATGATCATAGGAATACTGCCGGTTGTTGTGTCCGTGTTCTCTAATATTCACTACAGCCATCGAGACGGTCAGTTTGCCTGGAAACAGCTATTTCCATCGTTAATATTGATCCTGATCGGTTTAGGGTGCGTCAATCTGGCAGAGCTTAGGGGGAATACCGCCAAATATGACCTACCAACCTACTTGCTGGGTATTTTGTTCGCATTCATGGCGGTCGCATGTTGGACATGGTATCCAATGCGAAATGCCAATTGGCTTCGCCTCAATAAGACAAAAAGCCCTATCACATGGGCTACTGCGCAAGGAATAGCAACACTGCCTTTAGCCATCATAGGTTATGGGTTGATATGGGCGCAATTACACATAACGCAATCATCATTCGACATGCCATTCGGCCCTCGACCATGGGTGTTTATCAGTTTAATGTTCGCTATCGGATTACTCTGCTCATGGGTAGGAACGCTTTGCTGGAACCAAGCCAGCCAGCGGTTACCGACTTCTCTTGTCGGTCAATTGATTGTGTTTGAAACACTGGCTGGGTTGGCTTACGCCTTTTTGTTACGCCAGGAATATCCGCCAATATTAACGATCATTGGTGTTTTTACACTGATGCTTGGTGTCATCAAAACATTCACAATAAAACAACGTATTCCTGCGCAAACAGCGGAATGAAGCATCACGTTTAGTGTGGAGTGGTTTTCTGACCAATAGCAGTTAATGGTTATTCATATGCTTTTAATTTATCCAACGGAATATGTAATGAAACATCCTTTTCAAAATATTTTAGTAAGTAATCAACGGTCACTTTTACTCTAGGCGCAATCAATGAACGATGAGGGTATTGAATAACCATCTCATAATTTCCTGGATCGTGCTGCCCTAAGAGCACCACGTTTAATTTATTTTCTACCAGATATTTATAGGCATGATGAACCCCGACTTGAGCAATGCCTAAGCCAGAGGCAGCCGCCTGAGCTAAAGCCTCTGGCGCTGAAAGCGTAATCGCAGCAAAGTCAGGTTCAAATACAAAAAGACTGCCATCTGAACTTTTGAAACCCCACGGGCTGATTCGCCCTCCCAAGAATCGCCTTGCCAGAAGGCGGTGCTTCTTCAAATCATCACGAGTGCTTGGAACGCCGTTTTGTGCAAGGTATTCAGGGGATGCGACGAGTACAGAATTTAAGCGGCAGACGGGTCTGGTAATGAGTGAAGAATCAACAATGCGCCCACCTCTGATCGCAATGTCGTACCCATCTTTAATTAAATCTATGACGCGATCATCAAAATCTGCCTCCACAGATAAGCCAGGATAACGAGTCATTAATCCAGGAAGCGCAGGAAGCAACTGTTCACGTCCAAATGCTGCGCTCGTTGAAATACGCACATGACCACTTGTCTCCATTTTTCCTGCAACAATGCTATCAACGGCGTTTTCTAATGCTTCTAGTGCAATTCGAGATTGAAATAAAAATGTGCTCCCCTCTTCGGTGAGACTGATTTTCCGTGTCGTTCGATTCATCAAACGAACACCCAAAACTTGTTCTAACCCGGCAATATTTTTGCTGACTGCGGCCGCACTAATTCCAAGCTTTCTTGCTGCTTCCGAAAAACTACCGGCATCAGCAGCCTCAACGAATGAAAGTATGGCTCTTACATGCTGTGATACTTCCATTTTTGTCTCCAATATATTGTTTTATATATTTATTTAAGCGAACCAACTATAGAGCAAAAGACAACTCAAATACACGACACTATTAGTAACCTATGGTTACAGATAATTCAACCAAGCGTGCCATTAAAGTTATAAGTGAATTTATTCATACTTCTCTTACAAATTGAGTTCCAGCTAATCCTTGTTAGGCAATGAACTCAATACCACCACCGTAGGAGTCGTATATGTTTAACTTTGATTTTTACAATCCAACTCGCATTGTTTTTGGCAAGGATACCGTTGCAAAAATTAATGAGCTGATCCCTGAACATGCGCGTGTTCTGATTCTTTATGGCGGAGCCAGTGCAGAGCGTACAGGTACGCTGGCAGAAGTCCGTCAGGCGCTGGGACAACGAGAAGTTCATGAGTTTGGTGGCATTGAACCAAACCCAACGTTTGAAACACTATCTAACGCTGTAACGTTGGTTCGCGCAGAAAACATTGATTTTCTATTGGCAGTCGGCGGTGGTTCCGTCATTGATGGCACTAAATTTGTCGCTTCTGCGGCTCACTTTGAAGGTGAAGATACCTGGCAAATTCTTGAAGCATGGGGAAGTAACATTACTAAAGCCGTACCATTTGGTGTTGTTTTAACCCTGCCAGCAACCGGCTCAGAGATGAACAGCGCAGCTGTTATTACCCGCAGCTCAACAAAGACTAAAGCTTTATTAGCTAATCCTCTTGTTTTTCCTCAGTTTTCAGTATTAGACCCAACAAAGACTTTTACGTTGCCCGCTCGTCAATTAGCAAATGGTGTAGTCGATGCTTTTGTGCATACGATAGAGCAATATTTAACTTACCCGGTTGATGCCAGAGTTCAAGATCGTTATGCCGAAGGGCTTCTTCAGACTTTGATTGAAATTGGTCCGAAAGTCGTCAGCGAACCTGCCGATTATGATTCCCGTGCAAACCTGATGTGGACAGCCACACAAGCACTGAATGGTCTTATTGGGGCCGGTGTTCCACAAGACTGGGCTTCCCATTTCATCGGTCACGAATTGACTGCGTTACATGAAATTGATCACGGTCGAACTCTCGCCATTGTTTTGCCTGCCATCATGAATTTACGCCGTGACAGTAAACGAGCTAAGCTACTGCAATATGCCCAGCGTGTATGGAATATCACCGATGGTGATGAAGATATTTGTATCGATCAAGCGATTCAGAAAACCCGTGAGTTCTTTGAAGCGTTAGGCGTCAAAACTCGTCTGTCTGATTATGGCATCACTGCACATGATCTCGATCCAATCATTGAACAATTAACTCAACATGGCATGACCCAACTTGGCGAACATCAGGATATTACGCCTGAAATCAGCCGTCTTATTCTTGAAGCAAGTCTTTAATCAAAAGAGGTGGAATATGGAAAATCAAAAACCAGCATTTTTTATTTTCGATTCAAAAATAACAAATATAGAAGCCTTGGCACCTTATATTGAAAAGGTTGAAGAAACCTACAAGCCTTTCGGTGGAAAATTAATTGTTCAGGGCGGTAAATTGGAAGTATTTGAAGGCTACGCACCGCAAGGAATTATCGTCGTTCTTCGCTTCGATAATATGGAAAAAGCGAAAGCTTGGTACGCATCAGACAGCTATCAAGCCATTATTTCATATCGCCATGCCGGTGCACAGGCGAACGGATGGTTAGTCGAAGGTCTTGCTGAAACTATTTAATAACAGTTATTTCACTTTTAATATTTGGATTTTATTATGAAAACATTAGTCATTGTTTCACACCCTTACCCAGATAATTCAACAGCCATTAAATCGCTGGAAAATGCATCATTAGATATATCTGATGTCACCGTTAGAAATTTAGAGTCTCTTTACGGCAATGATATGAGCAAAATTAATGTCATCGCAGAGCAAGCAGCCTGTGAAGGAAAAGACAGAATTGTGTTCATGTTCCCAATCCATTGGTTCAACCTTACACCCATGCTCAAAGCTTACCTGAATGCGGTATGGGCATATGGCTGGGCGTTTGGCCCTGAAGGTAATGCCTTGAAAGGAAAAGAAATGCTTGTGGTGACGACTGCTGGCGCAACTGAGTTTACCTATTCCTCTTCAGGCTTAGTGCAAAGCACCATGCAAGATGTGCTTACACCAATGAAAGCCAGCGCATTATATGTAGGAATGAGTTATCTAGAACCACTCTCCTTCTATGAAGCAATGGGTGCATCTGACAGTAAATTATCAGAATTTAAAACGCTATTAATTAATCGTTTAATGGCTTGATATTCACGTATTCATCTATACGTAAAAACTTTAAATTCTGGATAGCGAAAGAATTATCATGTCTTATTCCAATAAAATTGCATTAATCACGGGTGCTAACAAAGGCATTGGCTTTGAAATTGCGACTAAACTTGGCCGTAAAGGTATAAAAGTTTATATCGGGGCAAGAAATGCTGATCGAGGAGAAGCAGCAGCTCAAAAACTTAGGAATGAAGGTATTGCTGCTCAATTTATTCTGGTTGATTTAAATAACTATGATTCAATTTATTCAGCAGCAGAAAGTATCAAACTAATTGATGGTCGTTTGGACATTTTAGTGAACAATGCTGGCATTATTGATCCTAATGATGGAATACCAAGCTCCACCAGTATAAACACCGTTAAAAATACGTTTGATACTAACTTTTTCGGTACGTTGGCTGTGACTCAGGCAATGCTTCCTTTATTGAAAGATGCGCCTGCTGCTCGTATCGTGAACATTTCAAGTGGCCTTGGATCAATAACATTAAATGAGGACCCTGACTGGGCATTTGCAGGAACCAAATTGATTGGCTACAACACGTCAAAAGCGGCAATAAACATGCTGACTGTTCAGCTTGCTTGGGAGCTGAAAGATACTGCCATCAAAGTAAATGCCGCCAATCCTAATTTTACTGATACTGACTTGGTCCCAGGGGCAGTCGGAGGCCGTCCCATATCAGAAGGAGCCAAAACAGCGATTAGCCTTGCACTTATAGGTGAAGACGGCCCAACAGGCAAATTCTTCGAGGATTTTGATACAAAAGAAGAAGTACCTTGGTGATCGCTGATGATCTAAGAACTAACTCTTTTGGTTAGTTCTTATTGCACAAGGATGTGCAGTGATTGTCATTAGCTAAGAGCAGTGAGATAAACAATTCACGAATAATCAAATCTACAAATCTAAATAATCCTTTCAGTTATTGAATTGTAATAATTAGACAACATTTAAAACCCGAATTGAAACAGCATTATTCACTACCCTGTCACTAGTGAAAGCATCATTCTCGCTCTTTTTCGTTATGTTCCGCCCGACATCTAAGCCGTGCCGCATAAAAGCTAAATACAGCACTAATAAACAATAATATTCCGGCAGAACCAAAACTGGCCTGATAACCATGCGAGTCATACAACAGACCACCAACGCCTGCGCCTAAAGTAATAGCCAGTTGGATGATCGCAATTAAAATTCCACCACCCTGCTCTGAATCATTTGGAGCAACTTTTGCCAGCCAGACATACCAACCAACACTGGACGATGTACCAATAAATCCCCAAATAGCAATCAGCATTGAACTGCCATAAAGATGAGCTCCGAAAAGAATCAAACCCAAAGCAGTCAGTGCCAATATGCACGGCCATATAATTAACACCGGAAACAAGATTTTTCTGAGCAGCTTTCCGATATAGAGAGTCCCGATGAATCCGCTAAGACCTAACACTAATAAGATCACAGAGAGTTGGGACACATTAACGTTGGTAACAGTCTCAAGAAATGGGCGTAAATAAGTAAATAGTGCAAATTGTCCCATAAACAAAAAGAGTACGGCAAGCATGCCAATTAAAAATTCAAGACGGCCTAATAAATTAAACACGTTCCATGATAACGGTTTTTGATGTTCTGCTTGCATGCTTGGAAAACTAACTAATTGCCATATCAACGAGATGAGCGCAATGGGTACAATGCAAAAAAAAGCGCCGCGCCAACCAATATGCGCGCCAAGAAAACTACCAACGGGAGCAGCAATCGTAGCAGCCAGAGCATTGCCTGCATTTAATATGACTAAACCTTTTGGTAATTCACTGGCAGGTAACAAACGCATTAACGTTGCGGTGGATAAAGACCAAAAACCGCCAATTACAATGCCTAGTAACGCTCGACCGAGCATCAATACGTAATAATTGGGCGCAAAGGTGATCACGCTACCTGAAACGATCATGAGTACTGTCAGCGATATCATGACAATCTTGCGATCCTGATTTTTGCTCAACAGCGCAATATAGAGACTAGTGACCACAGCAAAAATTCCCGAAACTGTAATCGACTGCCCAGCTTGGCCTTCAGTCATCATCAAATCAGACGCAATCGGGGTTAGCAAACTGACAGGTAAGAATTCAGATGTAATTAGTGCAAATACGCAGAGAGACATAGCATAGACTGCGCCCCAATTTGCCGTATTTTCTTCAGAAACCGTAGAAGTAGTAGATTCGCCAAGCATAAGTTTTTCCTGAAAATTATCGCAGATGAACACTAGGTTTGATTTATTGTTAAATAAAAAACAAATCAAAACTTAAAAAAACTGTGAAAACATATTAGGAATGTAATATTCAACCTACTTCATCTACTATTCCATATAATGGAATAGTTAATTCCCAATATAAGCAGAGTTATATATTCCACTTAACTACATTTATGCTACCTTGAACACAATACTTGTAGTGATACTCACTAAAAACTAAGAAACCAACACTCTCTTGGATCAACTATGCTTAACCGTCTTGATTATCTGAAATTATTTTGTTCTGCGGCTAAACATAAAACATTCAAGGATGCCGCCATAGAAATGAATGTATCACCACAAGTGGTTACTCGTTGCATTCAAGAACTCGAGTCTCAACTTGGAGAGATATTATTTATACGTAGTACGAGAAACATTCAGATATCTACCTTTGGTTCTCAGTTTTATGAAAAAGCATTAGAAACACTTCGGATGCTGGATGATATGTTTTCTCCACCAACAGAAGAAAACCCGTCTGTTAGGATCACGGCGCCTCTTGTTATCTGCCGGACATTTATTTTGCCAATTATAGGAAAAATAACGGCCGAATATCCTGATATAAGTTTTGATCTTAGACCCAGTGATACCTTTACCAATGTTGTTGAAGAAAAAATTGATATTGGTATTCGTGTCGGTGCCTACCTCACTAATACCCGTTTTATTGCCAGAACCTTTGGTAAGGTAAAACACGTCGTTGTTGCAACGCCTACGCTCATTGAACGCTGTGGCATACCCTCCACTCCGACAGATTTACATCATTTACCAACAACAGCATTACTCGATAAGAATAAAAAACAGGTCTGGCCTTGGTTTTTTTCTGATCACCAAAACCTCATCCCTGCTCGGCCTGTTTTTACCACGGATGATTCAGAAACTGAGTTCGATGCCGTTTGTGCGGGGATCGGATTTGGTCAAATTGCTGTTTACACTGCCGCACCGGCGATAAAAAAAGGGCTTTTGATTCCGGTCTTACAAGCTTTCGAAGACAGTGGTGAACTTGATTTATTTTTATATCGTCCACAAAGCGGCCCGGTCCCTGCGAGAGTCAGGCTCGTATATGACATGCTGGTGAAATATTTTTCAGATCCAGAATACTTCCCTACTACTTATTAGAAATAATCATGAGGCATGGTGTTATTTCATATGCGATTTTAATTCAATGATTGATTTGCCAGGTTGACAAACAATGTCAAAACCTTGTGTTACTCGGCCTAATTTAATCAGCCCCGGCGAAAATGAAAAATCGTGGCAAAATATGGCAAGATTCCCCCAAGGGGCATAATAAGCTACATCACCTTTAACAGGCTTATAACCCGACGGCTGATTTTTAATTGATAATTTTTCTGGCAGATAACTAATTTTTTCGGTTGAACCATAATCTTCTAACTCTAATTTTCGAGGCAATAATCGAATGAGATCATGAGAAGTTTCATGCTCCATCAATTCAATCACAACCGTGACATGGTTTACATCAAAACTGACGTCCATACTCAACCTTGCTATTGCTTTGGAACTAGCTTTTAGCATACCACATTCATTTTTATATTCTTTTCCAGATATAGGAATAATCAACTCCTGATAATGGAATTCACAATAGTGTCAATATTCCTGAAATTAACAAGGTGATTAATTCACATTATGAATTCATGTTTTTAATAATGAGGCGGAAAATGAAAAAACTAATGACGAGCCTGATGCTTTCTTTCCTCTCATTTATGAGTTGGGGGGCGGATATGTCACATGGAGCAAATAACTTTTACCACAGTGAGCAAGTTACAATGCAAAAAGTGACGTTTAAAAATCTGTATAAAATGGATGTGGTCGGTAATCTATTTATGCCAAAAAGCATGGATAAAAAAACAAACATCCAGCCATTATTGTTGGTCACCCAATGGGCGCGGTGAAAGAACAAAGTTCAAATCTGTATGCGCAAAAACTGGCGGAAGCGGGTTTTGTCACTCTGGCAATCGACCTCTCTTTTTGGGGTGAAAGCGAAGGTGATCCGCGGAATGCGGTCTTACCTGATGTTTATTCAGAAGATTTCAGTGCTGCCGTTGATTACCTTGGTACACGCAATGATATCGACCGCAATAAAATTGGCGTTTTAGGTATTTGTGGCAGTGGCAGCTTTGCCATTAGCGCAGCAAAAATCGACCCGCGCATGAAAGCGATTGCGACCGTCAGCATGTATGACATGGGCGAGGTGAACCGCTCAGGCCTAACTCATTACAAAGAATTTAAGCCAATGAACGTCACACAGCGCAAGGCCATTATTGCTGAAGCGGCAGAGCAACGTTATGTCGAATTTACTGGTGGCGCAACCAAATATACCGGCGGAACCACCCATGAAATCACTAAAGA
Source organism: uncultured Tolumonas sp. (assembly GCF_963676665.1). NCBI lineage: Bacteria > Pseudomonadati > Pseudomonadota > Gammaproteobacteria > Aeromonadales > Aeromonadaceae > Tolumonas > uncultured Tolumonas sp. Next base: position 786,858 of record NZ_OY781371.1, on the reverse strand, counting down.
TACACCGGCAATCCAGCGGGAATTTTATGATTTCTACCGTACACCTCGCGGTGAATTCACACAAAAAGGCTCATCACGTCTGGTGACAACCCACCCGACACTGACCAGCAACGTGAAATTCATGAATTTTTATCCGTTCAATGACATCGAGACAATTTCTCCGCGCCCGATGTTGTTTATTGCTGGTGAAAACGCGCACTCCCGCGAATTTAGTAATAATGCTTATAAATTAGCAGGTGAACCTAAAGAGCTGTATCTGGTGCCGAACACTGGTCATGTCGATTTATATGATCGTGTTGATTTGATCCCGTTTGCCAAATTGACTGGTTTCTTTACCAAGAACTTATAACCCCCCTAACAGATCCATTTCATCAGGCTACGAGAAAACAGTCGGGAATTATCTCCCGGCTGTTTCACTTTTCAGCTACCACATTGGACAATCAGAATGACCCATCGCATTTCTGCAAAACAAATTATCCGTGATTGCTTTTTTGAGGGTGAACGTTCTTTATACGCGAAAGACAGCCTACATTTACAAAACGTACAATTTCTGCCGGGTGAATCTCCACTTAAACACACGCATCAGGTATCGGCACTGGAATGCGAATTTATGGGTAAATACCCCTTCTGGCACAGTGACGAAATCATTATTGAACATAGCCATTTTACTGTTTCTGCCCGAGCTGCTATTTGGTACACACAAAATCTCTGCATGCGATATAGCACTGTTGATGCGCCAAAAATGTTCCGTCAGGCGTCAAATCTCACTATTGAAAACTCCCGTTTTCCAAATGCTGGAGAAACATTATGGAACTGCCGGAGCATTCGCATGAAAGACGTCGAGTTCAGCAATGCGGATTATCTTTTGATGAATGGTGAAAACATCGAGATCAAGAATATGAAATTGCAGGGCAATTACTCATTTCAAGATGCAAAAAATATTGTCATCCGGAATTCCATTCTTGATTCAAAAGATGCCTTCTGGGGAGCTGAGAATATAACCGTCTACGATAGTATTTTAGATGGTGAATACCTTGGCTGGCATTCGAAAAACCTACGATTAATCAACTGCACCATCCGAGGTGAACAGCCGCTGTGTTATGCCACTGATCTCGTGATGGAAAACTGCAAGATGGAAAACACAAATTTCTGTTTTGAATATTCCACCGTACAGGCGGATATTTGTTCCGGGATCGTCAGTGTGCGTAATCCGAAAGGCGGGTACATTCGTGCACAACACATTGATGAAATCATCATTGATGAACACTGTCTTAATCCTGGCGCTTGCGAAATTCAGCTCGCAAATTCAAAGGTAGCCTCATAATGAACTTTGATTTTGACAGTATCACGCCACGGCAAAATAGCAGCTCTTATAAATGGGATATCTCTGATGACCCCAAATTGTTACCCATGTGGGTTGCCGACATGGATTTCAAAACAGCACCAGCCATTATCGAAGCACTAGAGCAACGTGTACGCCATGGGATTTTTGGATACACCAAAGTGCCAGCAACCTATTTTTCGGCGATACAACATTGGTTTACAACACGTCACCAGTTTGAAATAGCGCGCGAGTGGATACTCTATACGTCAGGTGTAGTCCCAGCCCTTTCTGCCATATTACGTGCGGTCACTAACCCCGGAGACAAAGTGCTGGTTCAGACACCAGTCTATAACTGTTTTTTTTCGTCCATTCGCAATATGGGGAGCGAGATCCTCGAAAATCCGCTTATACAAATTGATGGCCGATTCGAGATGGATTTTGCTGATTTAGAGCAAAAAGCGTCATTACCGGGTGTGAAAGCGTTACTTTTATGCAATCCTCATAACCCGGTTGGTCGGGCCTGGACAGCAACAGAACTGCGTCGACTCGGTGAAATTTGCCAACGCTATAAAGTGTTGATGATCAGTGATGAAATTCATTGTGATCTGGTGTTTCCCCATCAGAAGCATCAACCCTATGCCACACTGGGCGCTGATTTTCTAGCGCAATCCATTACCTGCCTATCACCCAGCAAAACATTCAACATAGCCGGATTACAGATCGCCAATATTGTGGTCGCAGATCCAGCTTTACGCAGTCGCATCGATAAAGCCCTCAATATTCACGAGGTATGTGATGTAAACCCTTTTGGTGTCACAGCAACCATTGCCGCTTATACAAAAGGTACAGAATGGCTAGATGCACTACGGCATTATCTTTATGAAAACTATCTACTGGTCGAAGATTTTCTCAGCAGAGAATTGCCTGCACTTAGGCTGACAAAACAAGAAGCCACCTATCTCGCCTGGATTGACTGCCGTAGTTTAGGTGTTTGTTCTGCGGTCATGACGCAGCAACTATCCGAAAAAGCTCATCTGCGGGTCAATGAAGGTACACTTTACGGTGGGGCAGGAGAAGGTTTTATCAGATTAAACATCGCCTGCCCCAGACAAGTTTTAACTGAAGGATTAGTACGGCTAAAATCAGGTCTGAATGTAATCTCATCATCTGACAAATCACTATCTTTGATTTAAATCTTAAGGATGAAGCAGCAATGAGCATCATTTTTCTCACTGGCAGTACACAGGGTCTTGGACGCGCGACAGCAGAGCATTTAATAGCACAGGGTCATCAGGTTGTGTTACACGCACGTTCAACGGAACGACTTGCCAGCATAGTGGATATAAGGCCCAAAGCATGCGATGTCGTTGTTGGAGATCTCAATGAAATATCAGGCATTTATCAGATTGCAGAGCAGGTGAATAAAATTGGACAAATGAATGCGGTGATCCACAATGCCGGTGTTTACGCTTCTGAGATGTCGCTCAATGCCGATGGCTATTCCAGCACATTCATGGTGAATACATTAGCTCCCTATTTATTAACCGCCCTGATCCAGCAGCCTGAACGGTTGATATATCTGAGCAGCAGTATGCATTATGAAGGAAATGTATCATTGCAAGATATTGAGTGGAAATTGCGCCGTTGGAATAGCAGTGCAGCTTATTCCGACAGTAAACTGTTTGTCACAACACTTGCTCTGGCTGTTGCCCGTAAATGGCCTCACGTGTTGAGTCACGCAGTTGATCCCGGTTGGGTACCAACCCGTATGGGAGGAGCGAATGCACCGGATGACCAGACAATGGGTCATTTAACACAAAGCTGGCTCGCCGTTGCACCAGCTTCTGAAATCGGTAATAACGGTGGCTACTGGCACCACCTTCAGCGACAGCTACCTCATAGAGCAGCTTCGGATATTCAGTTTCAGGATTCTTTGATGGTAAAATTAGCCGAGTTAACAGAAATGAGATTATTTCAACCATGAAATTTAATGGTTGATCAAGAGAAATGTGAATCAGTATCGTTGATACGATACTAAATTAAATATTCGAATATATTAATACTTTGAGATGCAGACTTTAGCTCGCCCACAGTAGCGCACAAAGAAAACACACAGTTTTAATTTTGAACAGGAAAATCATAAACCAATTGACAGCCATAATAAATAGACATCATGACATTAAAGCTTTGTATGATTTAAAACATCACCAACGATAATCTAGTATTATTCTTACCAAAATAGTTCATAGATGAGTTTTATTTTTCGTGGTGCACTGAAACCAAAAAGATCCCATATGAACTCAGAGTATTTATTTATCATCTAACTGCCCTACGTATTAGTATGCTAAAAAATTATAAATAGATATCTACAGTGAAATTGTTATTTATAATGACTACTGCGCTAACTAGCCATATCTTTATACTAGACTCTGGACACATACAAAAAAAACAGAAGCTAATTATTCGATGTGATATAAATTTAATATAGGGAATTTGCAAGCAAATTGCTGCATGTAATTTTATATACATGCAGCACATTTGAACTAACTTAGATCAGAAAGTCATTCAGAGTTTTACCCGCTGCAATACCTTCACGAATAGGTACTGGTTGGCGTCCTTGACCAGTCCAAGTCTGAACATTACCTTCTGCATCCGTATATTGGTATTTAGCAGGGCGTGGTTCGCGTTTGCTGGTTTTTTCAGTTGCAGACACACCCGCAACTAGATCAGCTAAATCGATACCATCTGCTTGCAGCAGTGCTTTATATTCTTCAATTTTCTGCAAACGAGCTTCTTGGCTCTTTCTAACTGACTCTTCTTGTACGCGGCGTTCTTCAACAATCGCAGTTAACTTTTCAAAACCTTCATTCAGTTGTTCTAAAGTCAACTCACGAGTAATTGCTTTTAAGCTTCGAGCATTTAAAAAAGTACGTAAAAAATCTGACATAGAGATTGCCTTCAAAGAAATAGTTAAATGGGAGGCTGTATTAGCCTGCCCTTTGATTGTATATTGCCGTTTTAAATAAAACAAACTGGTTAGTAAAAGTTAATTCTGATTTATCGGTAAATGCTGACAAAGAAAGGTGGTACATAGCGCCATCTTCATTTCGTCATCTTCAAAAATGTTTTGCAAATCGGTTTTCTTTATTTTCAAAGCAGGTTGAATATTACCAGAGTGTACAGCTAGCAGTAGGTAGTGATGCTTTTTAAGCTGGGTTTCTTTAGCCAAAATTGCTCTGGCATGCCCTACTGAACAACCCCAAATTTCAGCTAATTTTTTATAGTTTGGAATGCACTGATTAAAATCAGTTGAGCGCTTGTCTTGAACCATTAACAAATATTCATCCAGAAACAACATTAAATCATCGTGCGTAAAATTTTCATATGCTTTCATATATACTCTCATTATTATTTTTATTATATGTATATATTACCAGCGTTATTTACTAACTGCTAATGCAAGCAATAAATTTAATTACTACTTTTAGTATTTTTCACTGCAAGTTGTATTTATAGGTTTAAGCCTATAGTACTACTTTGAATTGTTATTCAAACTATGGATGGCATATTTCAATTGCATTTGCTTATAACCAGCAGACATACATATCAAGAATTATTATAAATAAAATACTCCAATTAACAACCAAGCTCGCTGTATATCATAATCAGTTTAAACAGCAATAGTTTTATTTACATCCAACCTCAGCCGCGCAAATAAAAAACCTAGCCACTCCATCACTATCTTTTTTGATCCGCGCGATCACCTGTTCTTTGTTTGATAATTCCCAATTATCATTACGGGAACTTGGTAAAGTTACACCTGACGTCATCAGATACTCCATAAATAGATGGGCATTTTTTATTTCAGTCAAATGTAAGTCCAGCATGAAAATCATCCTTTATGGCAAGATGATTACACTATAGCAGAAAATGGGTAACTTATTTTTTGTTTTAATCGTAAACAGAAGTATAAAGTATATATCAAATCACTCTTTATTTTATTCTCGACCACCACTCCACCTAAAAACACAACCTCATACGGAAATATTCAATATCATAGATTGCGATAAACTAAGCACCCAGGATATAGCAATTACCGCAAAATAATCATATTTATCAACCGACTAAGATGCATGAATCCAATTAACTCAGACTTGATATGTTGGGGTTAAAATAGCTGATCATCGTGTGATTCCATTTGGTTTATATAATTTATTTACCGATATTCAATGCTCAGTTATCGACTATAGTTAACTGATGAATGTGTTGCATTCCAATTTCGATTCACTACTCCAAAAGAAATAAATCTGACAGGGAAATGTGCAGATGTCTCAAAATGCATTAGACCATTCGTGGTGGTTAAAACCACTCACTCAAAAAGATATCGATGGATCCGGTTTATCGGACAGCGAAGCTAAAATACGACTCTCTAAATTTGGGCCTAATACATTCCGTGAACAACACCATAAATCCCTTCTGATACAGTATATTTCCCGTTTTAAAAATCCACTGGTCATCATCCTGCTTATTGCTAGTACTATTTCCGCATTTACTGGGGAAATTACCAATTTTTTCATCATCAGTGTGATCATCCTGCTTAGTGTTACGCTGGATTTCATTCAGGAATACCGGGCTAATGCCGCGGCGGATAAATTGCGCCAATCTGTAGCAGTAAAAGCAAAAGCGCTGCGGGATAACAAACAAGTGGAGCTTCCTATCGCCAACATTGTCCCTGACGATGTAGTTTTACTTGTTGCAGGGGATCTAATTCCAGCTGATGGAATTATCATTGAATCCTCTGATTTTTTCGTTAAACAAGCATTGTTAACTGGTGAAACGTACCCTGTTGAAAAAAAAGCCGGAATATTACCAGATACCGCGATAGACCTTCAGGATGCAACGAATGCGGTATTTATGGGAACTTCAGTTATTAGTGGTAGTGCAAAAATAGTCGTAATAAAAACCGGTGCAGAAACGGCGGTCGGAGAAATAGCAGAGAGTATTTCACGTCCCACTATTCCTACTTCATTCGAACTGGGAGCCCGCCGTTTTGGCATGTTGATCATGCGTCTGACGGTGTTAATGGTGATGTTTGTTCTCCTTGTTAACATGATGAACCACAAACCGTGGCTGGAGTCATTCTTGTTTGCAGTAGCCCTTGCTGTTGGTTTGACGCCAGAATTGTTACCCATGATTGTCTCTGTCACGTTGGCTCGCGGCGCTCTTCGAATGGCGAAAAAGCAAATGATCGTCAAACGCCTTTCCGCGATCCAGGATTTAGGCTCGATGGATGTTTTGTGCACCGATAAAACAGGCACTTTGACTGAAGCTAAAATAAGAATGGAACAACATGTCAATGCCACAGGGCAGATCAGTGATTGGGTCTTGAAATTAGCATATCTCAACAGTTTTTTTGAAAGTGGGTTAAAAAATCCGCTGGATGAAGCCATTCTTGCTCACCAGCATATTGATGTCAGTGCCTGGAAAAAGATTGATGAAGTTCCCTTTGATTTCGAACGTCGTTGCATTTCTGTATTACTGGATAATGCTGGGATCCGGTGGTTGATCGTAAAGGGAGCGCCCGATGAAATCGTAGGGCTATGTACACACGTAGAAATTGACAATACCGCCCATCAGCAAGCGATGGATCATGCGACTTTGGGGGCTCTTCAAGCACAATACCATGCTTTGGAGGCTGAAGGTTTTCGTGTTTTAGCGGTTGCCTGGCGACAAGTGGTGATGGATCACCCCCATGCTGTCGTCAGTGATGAAACTGAATTAGTTTTTGCTGGTTTTGCCGCTTTTCTCGATCCCCCCAAAGAAAGCGCAGCGTCCTCTCTCGACGCACTAAAAAATGTCGGCGTTACAATCAAAATTGTAACGGGTGACAGTGAGCTGGTTACTCGCCATGTCTGTGCTGAATTGAAGATCCCAGTGATAGGATTATTGACCGGCAAAGAGATAGCGCAGATGGATGACTATGCCCTGCGGGCGAGAGTTGAAACGGTTAACTTATTTTGCCGGGTTAATCCGGCGCAGAAGAATCGGGTTATTTTAGCACTCAAAGCAAGAGGTCATGTGGTTGGCTATCTAGGCGATGGCATTAACGATGCACCATCGTTGCATTCAGCTGATGTGGGATTATCTGTCGACTCTGCGGTTGATGTGGCGAAAGAAGCGGCAGATATGATTTTATTAAAACAAGACCTGCATGTTCTTCATGCCGCTGTTTTGGAAGGACGACGAACTTTTAGTAACATTATGAAGTACATCATGATGGGAACGAGTTCTAACTTTGGCAATATGTTCAGCATGGCAGGTGCCTCGCTATTTTTACCCTTTCTTCCAATGTTGCCAACCCAAATTCTGCTTAATAATATTCTCTATGACATATCCGAAATACCCATTCCATTGGATGAAGTGGATGCCGCTGAAATACTTAAGCCGCGGGTACTCGATTTAAATTTCATTCGTAATTTTATGTTGGTCATTGGCCCTATTAGCTCATTGTTCGATTTCCTGACTTTTTACATCATGTTGGGAGTGTTCAAAGCGAATGAATCGCTTTTTCAGACCGGTTGGTTTGTAGAGTCATTGTGTACACAAACCTTGGTTATCTTCATTATTCGGACGCGGGGCAATCCATTAAAAAGCCGAGCGCATGCACTCCTCACCTTAACCTCATTAGTCGTTGTTATCGTCGCAATCGGCCTCCCCTTTACACCAATTGGAACGTATTTTGGTTTTGTACCACCACCGTTCCAATTCTATTTAATTCTTGGTGTGATGGTGGTGGCTTATCTCGGCATGGCGGAACTTGCTAAACAGATTTTCTACCGATGGTCTGCAACCAGATGAACTAAGAGCTAAGCTCTAATATAGACCAAAGAAATAACTGAGATCTTCGCGGAGGAGCAAAAATCATATGTTTAAAAAATCGGATACTGTTGCACTGATAAGAACGTATGCGATTGTGAACATCGCGACACATCAAGTCGATGTAGTGAAAGCTATCGATTCACAAAAGGCAGTGAATGAAGCCGTTAACTCCTATCCGCAGCACAACACAACCACGATAAATCAAGAATTAACTAATTATTTTAGTTATGAACTCACTGATGCTGATATCGCTCGTCTTAAACATTTAGACAAAGATACGACTCGGTTTGAATACCTAAGAAACCGGTATCCGAAACATCAGGCATGGCATGTATGATGCCATTGAGCACGGGTCATAAGAACCGTGTTTGAAACGTTGTTCAATGATTAACTTCTGGGGTCGACCATGGCCGAGCAAACACAATCTTCCCTGAACAATGATGAAACCGATGCAGACCGGAAACGGAGTATCCTCAATGAAAGTGCACTCTCTCTGGATATGGTATCTGCATTTTCCGGTGACAGGCTTCTATCTGATCATGAGATGACTCATCTAAATCAACTTAAAATAAATCGTGGACTTCGGTTTTATTCAGATCTTTTTTATGCCATTACACATCAATTCTTTCCACCAGAAACTGCCGTTCAACTGTGGAATGATGTGCAACAGCATAAAATGCGGTTATCTACCTCATTGGGAAGAAATGTCAGGATCACGGTTGCTACACTAGATTATCTGTCAAATATCACCACCAATTTGATCTCGACTACACTGGTTGGTGAATCCTACATTGAAGAGCTAATAGGATTATCGTTACGAGATGGTTTAACGGGATTATTTAATCGCACCTTCTTTGCAGAACAAATTGAATTAGAAATAAAACGTTCTCAACGTTATCAGCTGCCGATTTCTCTCGCATTTATTGATATTGATAATTTTAAGCAGGTCAATGATACTTGGGGGCATCAGGAAGGTGATCGTGTTTTATCGTTAATGGGACAACTTCTTTTAAATACAGCCAGAGATGCTGATATCTGCTGTCGATATGGTGGCGAAGAATTTGTGGTAATACAACCATTAACGGATCGTTCTGATGCCACAATAATCACCAAAAGAATACAAGAGAAGTTATCAGTTCGGTTACCTAACAATCAAATGGTGACTGTCAGTGTTGGCATGGCATCGTTGGATAAAAAAAACTTAACAAGCCTAAATCTGATAGAAAAAGCCGATACAGCACTTTATCAGGCTAAAAAATCTGGAAGAAATCGACTTGAAATTATGGATTAACAAATTATCGACAAAATATTTAATGACAAGTGACAAAGACCCCAAATTATACCTGCTTTGAAAACTTGGCAATTACACAGCATGTGGTGAATTTTTAACAAAATAACAAAGATTGACCACTGTCAGCATCTAGGCCATTTCTTTTTTTACTTAATAATTTGTTCGTCTCTTCCCTTTGTAAGTTGGTTTTTCAGCTAGTGTCATCCGAACATATCTGTTGATTTTTTCAATTAAAAACACGCCATTAACATCAGTCAATCGTTTATTTTTTACCATTAATAAACACTCATTCAGAAATAACATTAAATCATCATGCGTAAAATTTTCGTATGATTTTATATTGAGCTTCATTATTATTTTTACTTGTTAGTGCTGCGAATTCATTTTTGTTTGCAAAGACCGAGAGTAAACAAAATTTCATCTTTTTTGCTTTGCACTCCCCTATTGCGGATAATTTTGTTTGTTTATTGGTTTGCAAAACTGTAGTGCGGATTTGAATGGTTATTGCAGGACTCCAGTGTCAAGTATGTTCACCTTTTGTATATTTGCTTGCCAGTAATGGCATGCATGTTCAGAAGTTCTGCATTTGCGTGCCAAAAATGACAAAAGCACTGCCACCAATAGCACAAATTGAATATGGGTTTACTTCGCAAGCAACGCTTGCGGCAAGGGCTAAACAACACGCTGTAGCGTGTAAACTGCATTTTACACGCTACAACAGGTAATCCGTTTTGATGATGATTGCATGGCGTTCGGAAAAGGGGTCGGATTGACGGTAATCCCCAAAAAAACAGCTCTAGTTTGCAAAACGATAAATCCTCGACGTTAATCGCCGAAAAAATAGCATTAGATAAACTAACGCCGACACCTGAAGTCTTACGTCAGTCATTCAAAAAGACATAGCTATTATATCAACCCACCCCAACACCGAGCCAAAAATCATCGAATAACATCGGTAACTTCTCGTTATCGGAAATTCGTGTTGGCACTCGGATCATACTGTCTACCAATTCTTCTGCTCGCAAGCGATGTAAGTCGCACAAAAAGGCTTTCGTTTCATCCGACAACAGCGATTTGACATCACTACCAAGCAAAAATGCGGCTTGTCGATCGATATCATAATTTAATGCGCTAGACGGTATCTCGTCATCCCATAGGCGGTCACTATAAATGACAGCGTATTCACGCAGAATTATCAGAAAATCCGACGCATCTTTACTGCTGCTACGTTCACTCCAAGCCACTAATTTCAATAAAGCCATTCCAGCCAATGAAGCAACTTTCAGTGTATAACGCTGGCCTATATCAATTAATACGGCAGCATCATAAGCCTCTTTGAATCCCATAACGGACATCGTCGTAGTATGCTCTGGCGGCCATTGGATATCGCCATGCTCATCCGCTATGTCGCCAAAAGGAATAATATCGACGGGTAATCCATTAGCTTCATAGACTAAACGATGTGCAATTTTTGTTGCTTCAAATCCAGCACAGAGCATGACATTTTTTACCATATCAAACTCAGCCCATCCCGAGACAAATATAGCTGTATCTATATCTTTTGTTTGTCTTCCTGGATCGCGACCAAACACATGAAATAGCAGTAACTCTCTTGCTGTAGCACCTGCAATAAAATAGGGAATACCTAATTTGTCATTCACATCAACAATGTGTCTTAAAATAGGCTCAAATTCCGGCCGGAGTAAATTCTGCAAGGTGTAGATATTGTTCATTTATTAACTGTGCGACCTCATAATTACGACCATCTTGGCTTGCGAGTAATTCTGCAACTGACAACAGCGCTTTTCCCTTTTGATCCAATTCAAGATCCTTTCCCCAAAATGCCGGGACCAGCCAAAATCGACCTTGAGCATCTGGTCTAACCTTTAGCTCACTAATACGTTGAGGTATAGGGTTGAACGTAAAAAGTTGCATATACTCTGGTTTTAAATGATTAGTTAACTGCTCCGCAGCCACTTCTCCGCCCCAGTATTCATGTTCCCGGATGACCACATCGTGCCAGTTACCTGTCAGTCCTAAAACAACACCACCCAACTTTGGTCTTAATGTTGTTGCATACTCGCTAAGCCACTGATGAGTAAGCCCAGGAAGGTCAGTTATACGGTAACCGGATCCCGTTATCCGTATAAAGTTTTCCGATTTTAGCTGGTTGAATGCTTTACTCGCCATCCCAAGAGAAATACCAGCCAGCGCAGCCAATTCTCTCATAGTCAATGAGACGGCATCGTTATTGGTTAACAAAACAAAAAGCAGTTTCATCACACCAACAGTAAAGCGCTTTTTTGTATTGATATTGAGATGTCCGGGCTTCAATTTACGGCCAGATACACGAAAATATATACCGTCTGTTGAAATGAACGTATTACCGGCCTCATCAATGAAATTGATGCGATTTTTCTCGCAGTACTCAGACAGAGACTCTGACAAAGCATTGCAGATCAAAATTTGGTTTTTATCCGTGTATTGCATATATGCATTCAGAGATTCCTTCCTATGAATGTGCTTCACAGATAGCCTAAATTTCAATGTCTGCTCATTTATTACTAACTGCAATTCGCCATCATTGCCGCCGTCTGGACACTCAATACGAGCCTGGTATTGCTCAGGAATATGTATAAGTGTATTTGAGATCAGTTCATGACATCTGTTCACGATAAAACTCCGTTCATGATTCATGAACAAACAGTAATCATGAACAAGCTATAAGTCAAACCCGATGTGGCCAATTCAACGGATCTCTAGTCAGCGTGCTGATGGCATAAAAACTAGTAAACATCACAACATAAAAGACTTCTATCAAAAGCCATTCTTCTCTTCCAATATCCAAATTTTGCAATATACTCGACTAATAAAGATGTTAATTGTTAACGTTATTTCGACAACAATTCCATAGCAACGCATCAGAACTATTTGATTTTTAAAGATAATGACGTAAAAGTGAGGGTTCGAATCCCTCCCTCACCGCCATCTTTCTGGTTTAAGCCATAAGTTGGTGTGGTGTGCAATTAATGTTGACATAGAAGTGCAAGAAGTTGACATAAATTGCAAAAGAAACTGACATAGTCTACGTTTAAGTTGTAAGTTTACAACATCGAGGCTTTGTCATGAAGTTTCACCACATCGGGCCTTCTCCAACCAAAAGTATCTTCAAGTTTGCAAGCCCTAAGATGGGCCGAATGTTTAAACTTGAATCTTCTCTTGAATACTTCGCTTGTTTTCATCTTGAATATTCTTCTGATGTTAAAGCCTATATCTCGCAACCTGGTCCTATTGAATATCTACTTGATGGTAAACCAGAAAACTTCTTTCCCGACTTTTGGGTAGACAGCGCTAAAAACTCCACTTATCTACTTGAAGTTAAACACTCCAGCAAAATATCAAATCCTAAATTCCGCCACAAATTTCAACTGAGAAGAAATGCTCCGGCATTGAATGGGCTTCAAATTATTCTGATTACTGAACGTCAAATTTGCCAAAATCCACTATTGAATAATTTAAAACTTATGCACCACTATGCTGGTATTAGCTCCATAACGCCTTTGCATGACTGGATATTGCATTTTGTTGAAAAAAATGGACAAATAAAAATCCAAGACCTGATCGACGAATCAAATCACCTTGAAGCTGACATAATTTCTGCCAGTGTAAGTTTGATTGCAAATGGAAATCTGAAAGCAGATATCCATGTGACGGAGCTAGGTAAATCAAGCCTAGTCTGGAGCTAAGCATGATTAATAATGAATTAGGTATTTTTAATGATGAATTTGATACAAATGAATACGAGGAAAAAAATTCTGAACAACAAATAGAATACATTCCTCCTGACATAGAGCAGTATTCAGAAAAAAACAAAAAGACAGCATATAAAAAATTAGCACTAATTAAGTGGCTAGAAAAACGAATTGCGGGTGGTTGGACAAAGAAAAACTTACTACCTTTACTAGATCAGGCCCAATCTCATTTTAAATCTGAGTTACCAAATTGGAGAACAGTAACTCGTTGGCATGCAGAGTACAATCAATCAGGAAAAGCAATTGAGTCATTAGTTCCGAAACACCATTTAAAAGGCATATCGGGACATCAGAAACGAGACGATGGCATTTTCTTTGAAAAAGTTCTGAAAGAACATTATTTGACAACAACAAGACCAACAATAGCTAGCTCTTACGAATTGTACGATAGCTACATTACTAATGAAAACACAAAATTTTCGGATCATAGATTAATAGCTATTAGCCGGCGTGCATTCTTTTATCGTATTAAAAAATTATCCCCTTATGAAAAAACTCTCAAACGCTATGGAAAAGATTATGCAGATAGAAAATTCAGAACTGTCCGACAAATACCTAAAGTATCTAGAGTATTAGAGCGTGTAGAAATAGATCATACTCCGTTAGATTTAATCATAGTTGATGACAACCTTTTGCTAGCTCTTGGTCGCCCTTACATCACGGTATTAATAGATTGTTATAGTAAGTGCATCATTGGCGTGTATGTCGGTTATAAAGAACCTAGTTATGACTCTGTTCGAAGAGCATTGGTGAATGCTTGCTTATCAAAAGAATGGATCACCAACAAATATCCATGTATTAAGAAAACTTGGCCATGTGAAGGGAAAATAGGCATTTTAGTACCAGATAATGCCACTGAATTTTGGTCTTCAAGTTTAGATGATGCCTGTTTGTCACAAGTCGGAGACATTGATTTTAATCAAGTTGGAAAACCTTGGCTCAAACCATTAATTGAACGATTTTTTGGAACTCTGAACAAAAAATTTCTTGTCTCAATTCCAGGGAAAACATTTTCTAGTGCTTCAGAACTCAAAGGATATAAACCAGATAAAGATGCTGTGATGCGATTTTCGACATTCATGGAGCAATTATATAAATGGATCGTTGATATCTATCATTATGAACCGAATTCTAGTGGAACGGAAATACCAATCATAAAATGGAATGAAAGTATTGAACGAATCAGCATTCAAACATACAGGGGTTATAGTGCAGAAAAACTATTAATCGATTTAGCAAAGGTCGATATCTGTTCTTTAGGTCATGATGGTATAAACATAAACAATCTCAGATATAGCTCTGATGAACTAACCGAATATCGTAAAAACACACCGCTTGAACAAGGTAAAAAAAATCTACAAGTGAAGGTGAAAACGATACATACATCCATAGCTGAAATATATGTATATCTTGATACTGAAAAAAGATACATAAAAGTACCTTGTGTAGATCAAGAATATGCACAAGGTCTGACATTATTGCAACACCAAACTAATATCCGATTTGTAAGATGCTATATAAAATCAAAAACGGAAACAGAACATCTTGCTGAAGCGAAAGTTTATTTGCATGAACGACTTATGCGGGAGATCACAGAGGTCACCAATCTATTAAATAAAAGAAAGGGCAAGATAAACAGTGCTAAAAAATTAGCCAAATATCATGATATTGGCAGTGACAATATAAGTTCATTATCATTGAATTTAGATAGTTCAACTTCTATTCAAAAAAATGATAAAGATGACTCTTGGGATGATTATCAGCCAACTGAGGATGCTTACGAATGATAATAGAACTTAATACTACGCAGCAAAAACAATATGATGATTTCCTAAGTTGCTTTATAGAATATCCACACATTAGAGAAATTTATGATTGTTTCGATAGGCTACGTTTTTTCCAAAGACGGCATACTGCATTATCGAACAATCAAGGTGCAGATGTGCCTTGTATGTTATTGTCTGGAGATTCAGGTTCAGGGAAATCTGCTTTAATTAATCATTATCGAAAAGTTACAGAAGCGTCTCAAGATATAGCCTCAAAAAACATCCCCGTTTTAGTCGTAAGAATTCCAGAAATACCAGAGCTAGAAAAGCTTTTGGCTCATATGCTTAATGAATTAGGACATTTTGGTGCTGAATACAGATTGGGACGTTCAAAAGAGCTTGGATTAACAAAAGCATTATTTAAATCTCTGCATTATAAAAAAACCGAACTGATAATTATTAATGAAGTTCAAGAATTAATTGAGTATAAGACACCTAAAGAATGTACAGCCATATCGAACAGATTAAAATACATTAGCGAAGAATCAGGTGTGCCATTGGTTTTCGTTGGAATGCCTTGGGCAGAAAAAATACTTGAAGATCCGCAATGGCAATCCAGAATAACTTACACTCAATTCTTACCTTATTTTAAAGTATCTGACAAAGAACAAAAAGATCACTTTGTTAAAATCATCAATGGACTTTGTATGAGAATGGGATTTCAAACACCGCCCATTCTAAATGATGCTCATACCATAAAAGCACTTTTTTATATTTGTGCGGGCCAGATGCGCTCTCTAAAACATTTGTTAAATGATGCTTTGTATCTGGCTCTATCTCAGAACGATGAGACAATAACCGAGAGTCATTTATCTGAAGCATATAATCTAAGAGGAAACTCAAAATTAAATCCGTTCTCATTGTCCACTGAAGAAATACACATAAAAGAAGTAAAAGACTATTCGAGATTAAACACTAACTCGCATGGCCCTTCTGATCGCATTCTGAACACAAACTGTTGATTTGCGTTTAAAACTGACCCACTAAACCCACATATTTGCGTCGAAATTTGACCCACGTAAACAGACTATCCTGCTTATTTTATGAGCGGGAGTTAGGAGTGATTAACGTGGCCATTTTGAGCAAGATCAGACGTTGGTATTTCCGCGATAAACTCTCGATCCGGGAGATCGCCCGCCGTACCGGATTTTCCCGCAATACAGTTCGCCGTTATCTCAGAACTGAGATTGCTGAACCCCTTTATCCTCAACGGCAAACACCCAGTAAACTCGATGCTTTTACCGATAAACTGACGCAGTGGTTAACCGATGCAGCCAGAACCTCTCGTAAACAACGCCGCTCCGTCAAACAGATGCACGCTGATTTATGTACCCTCGGTTTTGATGGCTCCTATGATCGCGTAGCGGTATTTGCCCGCGAGTGGCGTCGTCGGCAATTAGAATCCACTCACGGTGCTAGCAAGCACACCTATATCCCTTTGCAGTTTTCGCCCGGCGAAGCATTTCAATTTGATTGGAGCGAGGATTGGGCGGTAATTGCGGGTGAACGCGTCAAGCTGCAAGTTGCTCATTGTAAATTGAGTTACAGCCGTGCTTTCTTCGTTCGCGCTTATCCGCTGCAAACCCATGAGATGCTGTTTGATGCGCATTACCATGCCTTTACGGCATGGGGTGGTATTCCACAACGGGGCATCTACGACAATATGAAGACCGCCGTAGATAAGGTAAAACAGGGTAAGCAGCGCGATGTGAATGCCCGGTTTGCGGCCATGGTTAGTCACTATTTGTTTGATGCTGAGTTTTGTAATCCAGCCGCCGGTTGGGAAAAGGGTCAGATCGAGAAGAATGTACAGGATGCCCGGCGACGATTGTGGCAAAAAGTGCCTGAGATGCCGTCACTGACGGCATTGAACGATTGGTTGGCTGCACGTTGTGTCGCGCTCTGGCATGAATCAACCCATCCTACTGAAGCCAGAACAATCCAGGCCGCACTGGATGATGAACGTCCCTTCCTGATGCCAGTTGGCCAGCCTTTTGATGGATTCGTCGAGCAAACAAAGCGGATCTCTCCCACGAGTTTGCTGACCTTTGAACGCACGCGTTACAGCGTGCCCTCGTCATTTGCCAACCGCCCGGTGAGTTTGCACATTTATCATGACCGTCTCGAGGTGATTGCAGAAGGCGGCATTATCGCGGTCCATCAACGGTTGTTTAATCGCAAACATGAACACCCACTCATCATCTACGACTGGCGACATTATCTCTCTGTATTACAGCGAAAGCCGGGGGCATTGCGTAACGGTGCGCCGTTTGTCGAATTGCCTCAAGCCTTCCGGACATTGCAATCCATTCTACTCAAGCGCATAGGAGGTGATCGGGAGATGGTGGACATTTTAGCG
The DNA here is from genome assembly GCF_963676665.1 of uncultured Tolumonas sp. NCBI lineage: Bacteria > Pseudomonadati > Pseudomonadota > Gammaproteobacteria > Aeromonadales > Aeromonadaceae > Tolumonas > uncultured Tolumonas sp. The sequence goes on along the minus strand of NZ_OY781371.1, from coordinate 769,367 downwards.
CTGGTATTGCTGCACGATGAACAGGATGTATTGACGGCAGTTGAATTAGCGTTGGAGACGGGCGCACCCTCGAAGCAAATTGTCCTCAATATTTTGAGTCGATTACTGGATAAAACACCGCTGGCACCGATAGATGTCCCACCCGAGCTGACACTGAAGATCGAGCCGTTGGCTAACGTGACCCGCTATGACAATCTGAGACTGCAAGGAGATCATCATGCTCACTAATGCCATGCTCCCCGTACTTAAATCACTGAAGTTATATGGCATGGCTCACGCGCTGGCAGATCTTGCGGAACAAGACTCACCGGCATTTCAGGCCAGCATCACGGTATTAGATCATTTATTGAAAGCAGAACTGGCAGAGCGAGAAGTTCGCTCGGTGGCCTATCAATTAAAAGCCGCTAAGTTTCCTGCCTATCGAGATGTGAATGGTTTTAACTTTACTGAGAGCATGGCTAATGAGGCGCTTATCCGGCAACTATGCCAAGGTGACTTTATGGATAATGCACAAAATGTGGTTTTAGTGGGCGGCCCGGGAACCGGTAAAACCCATCTTGCTACCGCCATCGGGATACAGGCCATTGAACAGTTTCACCGACGCGTTCGATTCTTTTCGACCATTGAATTGGTGAATGCGCTGGAGAAAGAAAAACAGCAAGGCAAAGCAGGACAAATCGCGGCCAGATTGATGCACACCGACTTAGTTGTACTGGATGAAATGGGTTACTTACCCTTTAGTCAAACGGGTGGCGCCTTACTCTTTCACTTGATGAGTAAACTATACGAATGTACCAGCATGATCATCACGACCAATCTGAATTTTGCGGAATGGTCGAATGTATTTGGTGATGCGAAGATGACAACAGCCCTGTTAGATCGGGTGACACACCATTGCCATATTGTTGAAACTGGGAATGACAGCTATCGTTTTAAAGAAAGTTCAACCAAGGGGAAAAAGGAGAAAAAGACACCGGTTTATCCACAACCCAAACCCGTAAAATAGTGAATTAGGGTGGGTCAAAATTCAACGCAAAAAGTGGGTCAGTTTTAAGCGCAAATCAACAATTCCCTGTAATTATTGGCCGGGACGGCGTACGCCAGTTTCACATTGATTTTGGGTTCGGCAAAGATTGGAGAGCGGAATTTAATGTCATCAACATTGCCGTTGTTGGTAATGTGGTGTTAAGTGAACGACTTGACGTGTTTTACCACACTAGTGGCGGAACAATCTCTCTACCTGTGATGGGTGCACTCACGATTGAAAACGGGATGATAACTATCTGGCGTGACTATTTTGATCCGACCGATTTTGAAAAGCAGCTTAGCGAGATCAAGCGTTAGTTGATTTGTGCATTGAACAACAATAAAACTAGTAAGCTTTCTTTATTAAATTAATGCAAATTATTACTGGAATATCAATTTATTGTATTCCAGTAATAATCTCGTTATATGTCACGGCAGAAAAAACATGGCATATAACACATATGCATGATTCACTGCGATCTCTAGTCACTGTTGCTTTGACCATTTGAATTTACAGTACCATAATTTATGTATTGCATTAATCAGGGAGTAACATCACTACACAACCCTATTTGTATTTTTATTTGGCTGTAAAGTTATTCTCGTTTTATTGAGCTTTAGTGTTGTTTCTCTGGCAATTAACCTAGGTCGTAATTCGATACAATTAATTTCATTTGACGTTTTTTTCTCTCTAATTAAAAGCTAATCTTGCTATCTCACGGATGGGGTGAGTGACACTGGTTATGTTAAGTAATTGAGATAAATAGGTATCGTCGAGACTGATCAGAGCCAAATCATCCGGTATTCTTATACCTGCTTCAGCAAGTTGTCGAATTTAGACAAACTGCAAATACATCATTGTAAACCCAAAAAGCGAGATTACTTTGAAAATTTTCGACAATAGCCTTGACTGTTTTCTGCACGTCTTCCGTCTGTTTTATTAGACTTTCACCTGCACCTTTGTTTACCCAGAGTAAATTTTTAGAGTCAACTTTAAGGCCATTTTGCTCAAGACAGTGGTTGAAGACCGAATATTTTTCATCATCGACATTTGTTTGACCAATAAATCCTATATTGTTATAACCAAGTTCAATAAGATGCTGTGCCGCAAGTAATGCGCCTAAACGATTGTCTACCAATACAGAATCAAAAAATTTTGAACGTTGAGTAATAACAACCGTTCTAGCAGAGCTACGTTGTAGTAGATCAACCATTGCTGGCTCATTGCTGGTAGGTACCCAGAACAGCCCTTCTATTCCAAGACTAATCATGGACTGGAGTGAGTTTTTTTCTACACGGATATCATTTTGGTGTGTCTTTTTGTTTTTGGCGCATCTGAATTAGCGAGTGTCACAATCGGGTGTCACAACTACGGCTAGCTACTTGCTTCGAAACCGTTACGGTAACTACTACACCCGTGTCCCCTTCCCGCTTGAATTAAAACAGCTTGGCTTCCCTCACGAACTTCGAATATCACTCCTTACCAAAGATAGAGCCATAGCCTCTTTTCGCAATCTTATGGCTGCACATAGTATTAAATCATTGATTGAAGGGTTCAGAGTGAACAAACAACACCGAGCGAGAGCCTTTATCCTCTGCTGGGATCGACAGCGGTTCATAACAGTTCAAAAACACTTCAATTTCATCAAGTGGCAAAGGTTTGCTAACCAAAAAGCCCTGCATAACATCACATTGCAGGAAGCGCAGATATTTTGCCTGGGCTAATTCCTCTACACCCTCCGCAATTATTTCTAGCCCCAGACTATGGCCCAACGCAATAACCGCCTGAACTATCAATGCATCAGCACTGTTCACCAATATTTTTCGCACAAACGAGATATCAATCTTGAGCTTATGCACAGCCAGTTGTTGAAGATATGCCAGTGAAGAATAACCAGTGCCAAAATCATCAATTGACAGGCGAACGCCCAAAGCCTTCAACTCACTAAACGATTCGATAGCACTCGTTAGATTTGACATGACAGAACTTTCAGTGATTTCAATCTCCAAACTTCCGGGTTGAATGCCGGTTTCATTAATGATCGTTTTAACCATGGCGGCAAAATTGCCCCGCCCTAATTGAGCTGCAGAAACATTAACTGCAATTTGTCCAAATGCTGGTCGGGAAAGCGACCATGCTTTAATTTGATAACAAGCTGTTTTCAACACCCATTCACCGAGTGGGACAATCAGCCCGCATTCTTCGGCTAAGGGAATAAAACTAGATGGCGGGATCATACCCCGGCTTGGATGTTGCCAACGAACTAACGCTTCGAACCCGACAATTTGACCATTAACCAGATCGATTTGTGGCTGATAAAATAACCGCAGTTCATTTCCTTTTATTGCTCGTCGTAAATCCGCTTCCAACGCCAACCGAGCCTTAGCTAATGTTGTCATTTCTGGCGAAAAAAAGCGCAACAGACCACGACCTTGTGATTTAGCTTGATGAAGCGCTGCATCACCATGGGATTGCAAAGTTTCTACATCCAGACCATCTTCCGGGTATAGCGCAATCCCTATACTCACGCCGCTATAGACCTGATGACCATCAATTTCGAACGGTTCATTAAATGCGTCAATGATCTGTTGTGCTACCAAATCAGGGCCGAGCGCATGCTCGTTTTGTTCAAGAATAATATTAAATATGTCACCACCCACGCGAGCAATGGCATTCACATTCGGAAACAACTCTCGGAACCGATTAGCGACTTCAATCAATAGCTTATCGCCCAGACTCGGGCCCAAGCTTTCGTTGATCATTTTAAAATTAACAAGATCGAGAAATAACAGCGCAAATCGGGTATGGTTTTGCTCGTTTTGCTGAATTGCATGAAATAAAAGTTCATGAAAAAGAACGCGATTGGGTAACTCTGTTAACGGATCGCGATGAACAAGAAAGTCGAGTTTTTGCTCTGTTCGTTTGATCTGACTCAGATCTGAAAAAACAGCGATATGGTGTGTGCGCACACCCTGTGCATTGCGGATCACGCTTATATTAAACAGTGCAGGGAAAATCGAACCATTCTTATGTCGGTTCCAGATCTCGCCTTGCCAAGCGCCTGTTATATCAATGGCTCGCCACATTGCCTGATAAAAATCACGTTCATGTCGGCCAGATTTCAGCAAGCTAGGGTTACACCCTACAACCTCTTGTGCATTAAATCCGGTGATTTCAGTAAAGGCATTGTTGATACTCAAAATGTTGTTATGTGCATCAGTGATAACGACCCCTTCCGTCGTATTTTCAAGTACCGCAGCCGCCAAATGGAGGTTCTCTTCCGCCTGTCGCCGTTCAGTGATATCACGATGGGTACCACGACATCCGGTATAATTCCCCATCGCATCATAGACAAACAGACATACGTGCTCAATCCAGCGCTCAGCGCCATCCTGTCGTCGGATGCGGAAAATCAATGGCGTTTGCTTACTCTTGTCCGCACAATTTGTTGGGCCATACCGGTTCCAGGCGGGAAGATCTTCCGGATAGATTATTTTATCCATCAACTGAGCATCAGCAAAAAAGTCGGCTGGAGAGTATCCAGAAATATCGGCACAGGCAGGTGAAACATAGAGATAGCTGCCATCTTGTGCCAACCAATATTCCCAGTTAGGTGAATAATCTGCGAGAGTGCGATATTTTTCTTCGCTTTTCTCCAGCAAGGCGGTGCGTTGTGCCACCAATTGCTCAAGAAAACATCTTAATCGGCTGAGTTCAAGATGCGTTCGAATACGAACCCGGACTTCATCAATATCAAATGGTTTAGTGATGTAATCGGCCGCCCCAACATCAAAACCGTGCACTTTGTCTTCTGATGAATCCACGACTGTAATGAAAATGATCGGGATCCGATTACCCGCTGGTGTCATTTTTATCTGACGACAAACTTCTACACCATCCATGTCTGGCATCACGATGTCGAGCAAAATAAGATCTGGCGGCGTAGCACCTTGTGCCAACTCGATGGCTTTACGCCCATTATTAGCCACCATGATCCGATAGTCGTCTTTCAGCACTTCTAACAGTGCATGAATATTTTCCGGTATATCATCTACGACCAATATGGTTGGCACTTCACCAGGTGGAAGGCGCCGCATGGTATCCAACAATATAGGCGTTTTACGATACTCTTTTAACTCCAGTTGGGTTTGCACACGTAAGCGCAACAATTCAGCATTAACGGGTTTAGTTATATAATCTGCAACGCCCAGTTTAAGCCCTCTTTCTTCATCAATAGCTTCCGCAAGCGCAGTGACAAATATCACCGGAATATCGGCGGTGGCGGGTTCAGCTTTAAGTCTGGCAAGAACAGAATAACCATCCATGCCAGGCATCTTTATATCCAGCAGGATCAGTTCAGGCTGTGGCTGGCGTTGCGCGATTTCCAGTGCTTTTTCCCCACTGGTGGCCGCAGAAATAACATAGTCATCGCGCAGAATATTCATTAATGCATGCAGATTTTCATTAACGTCATCCACAATGAGGATCCTGGGGCGTTTATTCGAGTGCTCACTCATATTGATCACCGCTACGTTTATTCTTTAACACATCACCAACGTTTTCCGGGTGTAATCGATTGCGTAATGTCGTTAACAAAGCCAATGCTTCATCGATGGCAAAAATATCGGTCTTAGCGACAATATCACCGACCAATGATTCAACTTCATAACCGCTTAAATTGGCTCGGATTTCAGTTAACAAGGGCTCTACGGCACCTAAGTCATATTCTAACGAATAGGCTAACTTATCTAACCGCGCCAAGACTTCATCTCGACTCAAGCGGTTCGTTGGCTGAATTGATGGTTCCACTACCGGATTAGTCAAACTATCAATATCATTCATAACTTGTCGTAGCTGTTGCTGCATGATTTTCAGTTGTGCAGGCTCAGGTTGTTGACCTTGTTTGAGCTGAGCATCAATGCGACTCACCGAATCAAAAAGCCGGACGGCACCGATATTGCCGGAAACGCCTTTCAGCGCATGACAATAATCCTCCGCCTTCTGTGCTCCATATTCAGAAATCAGTTGCTGTAACCGGATATCAGCATCTGCATAATGTTTCCGAAAGCGGCTGAGTTGTTTGCGATAAGCGTCTTCTTTACCACCAATACGGCGGATACCTTGCCGGATATCCAGACTCGTCAAAAGTTGCAAATCATTGGCGTATTGCTGCGAAAAACTGGCTGTTGAGCTCAAAACCGCTTCGGTATTGGATGATGAAGAACTATGCACCCATTTAGCCAAAGACGACATCAGACGTTCTGGATCCATCGGTTTGGTTATATGATCGTTCATACCGGCCGCCAGACTTTTTTCTACATCTTGTACCATTGCCAATGCGGTCATAGCAATAATAGGTAATGAAGCGAAACGCGCACCATCAGGTGTTTTTGCCAAAGCACGGATATGTTGAGCGGCCTCTAATCCATCCATGACCGGCATCTGGATATCCATCAATACACCATCATAGTTCTGGCGTTGAACCTTATAGACGGCTTCTTCCCCGTTGAGTGCTTCATCAACCACAATCCCTTGGCTACGTAACAATTCGGCCGCAAATTCACGGTTGATGTCATTATCTTCAACCAGTAATAAATGAATGCCAGCCAAATTATTATGACTCGCTAATGTAACTGTTTTTTGCGGCAGATGATCCGGGACTCCCAAAATTCGCCCCCGCCCAAGGACGGAAAGAATTGTGTCGAGCAACGAGGACGGTGAAACGGGCTTAATGAGAAAACCATCAACGCCGGCCTGTTCTGCCAGCCGGATAACATCCTCACGACCATAGGCCGTTACCATGACAATTTTAGGCTGATGAACTATCTCGTTATGAATGCGTTGTGCCGCTTCATCCCCGTTCATACCGGGCATTTTCCAGTCCATTAACACGACATCAAACGGTCTTTCATTCTCAGTCTGCAATGCTGCTAATGCGGCGGCGCCATTATGCGCCACACGAACAAGCACACCGAAATAACTCAGCATACCAGCCAAAATTTCACGCGACATTTCATTGTCATCAACCACCAACACCCGAATACCGTTGAGTAATGGGCCTGCTTGTTCCAGTAATTCATGACGACGAGACTTTACTTGTGGTGCCATTTTAAATTGGGCAGTAAAACAGATGGTGGTTCCTTTCCCCAATTGAGTATCTTCGATCCATATTGTCCCGCCCATCAGCTCAACCAGATTTTTGCAAATCGCTAAGCCTAACCCGGTGCCGCCATAATGACGGGTTGTTGATTGATCAGCCTGAGTAAATTTCTGGAACAATTTATTTTGTTGTTCAGGCAACATCCCGATCCCCGTATCCCGAACATTGACCTGAATATTTAACTCAGTATCAGTGATAGAAAGAGCATGAAAAGCCAGTTCTACCTCACCTTGCTCAGTAAATTTCACCGCATTGCCGCATAAATTCAGTAACACTTGGCCAAGGCGCAGTGGATCACCCAGTAAAATCGACGGAATAGCCGTATCGTAGCGAATAAGAAACTCAATACCCTTGTGTTCAGCCTGGTAATTGATTGCGTCAGTCAGTTGATCCAATACACTATCAAGGCTGAATTCAATACTTTCCAGCTCCAGCTTACCCGCCTCAATTTTAGAAAAGTCGAGAATGTCATTAATAATGCCCAGCAGAGAATGGGCAGCACCTTGTGCTTTTGAAAGGTAGTTATGCAAACTGGACGGTAAATCATTTTTGAGGGCAAGATAAAGCATGCCCAAAATAGCATTCATTGGCGTGCGAATTTCATGACTCATATTGGCCAGAAATTGACTTTTAGCGAGGTTGGCATGCTCTGCTGAGTCTTTAGCCAACCGCAGCTCTTGTGTCCGCTCGGCAACAATTTGCTCAAGATTCAGATTCACTGCATTGAGTTTTTGTATCGATTCAAAAAGTAGCGATTGGCTTTCATTCAGCACATCAACGAGCGCACCTAATTCATCTTGATATGGATATTCGATCTTCTCGACTCGCATCTCTTTGGGCTTATATCGCCAACCTGCGACCGTTTTAGCCATCAGGGTTACGCTATCCGATAACCGAAAACGAATTGCCCAAGAGAAAATAAACCAGAGACAGGTGGTGACGATGACTGAACTTAATAACATCACCGAAAGGCTATATTTAATGCGATCCCACAGGACGCTCTGATTGGAGTACAAGTCCAAATAACCAATCAAATGATGAGAACCATTTGATGACTGGTGGAAAAGTGACACGACTTGCTGCCGATATGGACGGGATAACAGAGTTATCGATTGTTTTTGCTGTGCAGGAATAACGCCGTCGCTTTCGAGAACATCGCCCTTATCATTGCGAATAAGAACCCCGGTTACAATCTCATTCTGTCTAACACCCTTTGCCGCTGATGAAAGCCGTACCGAATCCAACTCCCAAACGGCTTCTGTTACACCTGGTTCAACGGTACGCCCCAATGATGCCAAATCGTTGCCGATAGCATGGTCAACGGTGAAATATTGGATAGTAAGCTGTATTCCGGTAACACTGACAGCCAGCAGCACATACCACGGGAGCATGGTATAAAGTAAGCGTCTCGAGAGCGTTTGTGTTGAAATCGTCATTGTTTTTCCATTCCCTAACTCCCTGATTATCAATGACGAAAATTAATGATTGGACTTAGGCCACCACCAACTCGTATCTGGTTTTGCATTGCCTACGGGCAAAATAGCGTTATCAAGCAGGATCACTTTACGCTTCTCTTGTTTTATCGCTGTGATCTCTGCGGCATGATAACTCTCGAATAATTTACGGAAAGATCCATCTGCTAATGAACGACTTAGCCCAAGCTCTATTCTTTTAGCTAGTGCCACATTGTTTTTATTAACCCAAAAATAAACCGGTAAGGAAAATAGAGTGCTTTAGACTTCTCAATCGCCAATTGTGGATAATTCTGTTTGCGCTCATCTAATTCACGCCGAGCTTCATTTAGACCCCGAGGAAATGCATCAAATCTATTGGCAGCCAACATCGCAAATAAATTTTCATAATCTGAAGAAGTAACAACTGAAAATCCATTCGCTCTCATAATAGGAAGGTCAGCCCATTGGCTATTCAAACCAAACATGAGTTGTTTTCGTAGTGATACTTCATCCATCTGTGTAATGCGTTCTTGATCAGCAGCCCGGATAACTAACAATCTGAAACCGACCAATACCCCGTAAGATGTCTATCTTTATTGGTAATAGCTGTGCTTCACGCTCAGCATTTGTCCCTAACGCAATGACATCAATATCCCCTGCTTCCAACAAAGAGATACCTCGGTTTTTGCGTTACATCTTCTGAGAAAGGCGCTAACTGCGGTAATTTCTTTGTATCATTGGTATGTGCTAATGCTAGCTCCAAAAGCTTCCATCTGTATTCGTAAATAGTACCAGAGGGAAAGTACCGAATAACTGATTCCGAGGCTAAACCGACTCCAATATACCCAATCGAGAGACTAGCAACGATTATCCATTTGCTGAACAGAAGACATGAACGCCATTTTGTAAATGTCATGGGGATTGATCCTCATTGCTAAGTTGATCATCTACATCGAGTCAAATGCATGAACACATCGATAGCAACTCAATTTAGAGTTCTTTATATCTAATAATAGAACTAACAATGACATAGGCAAAAAACAAATGGCCACGGTTTTAGATTCATTCCAATTATTGAGCAAGCTGCCTAAGAATGTCATTGCGGCAGACCTCTAGAAACTCATCTGCCAGCTGAGAATCATCTGGGCATGCACGCGATAACATGACTGCGCCAACTAAATGGGCAAGCATGTTTAGCTTCTGTGCTCGTGCCTTCTCTTTATCACCACTCAAATTTTTATATTCAATCGTCGTTAGTAAGCTTTCAATTCCGTGTGCAAATGTCGTTTTAATTGCATCAGATTGACGCGCAGCATCGCCACACAGAGCAGCCATGGTGCAGCCGTCACCTCGTTGATCGCGGTGCGCTCGTGATGTGTATTGTTTTTACAAATTCAACGATATCAATGTTGTTTGTCTGGGTCGCTGATTGTGAAAGCCCATATGCCGCCGCTTCCGCCATGAGATCGGCTTTGGAACCGAAATGTTTATAAAACCCACACATGGGTAAAACCGGCAGCCGACATCAGATCAGCAACACCGACCCCATCGTAACCATGTTCACGAAATAATTTAGATGCTATCGCAACAATTCGCGCCCGGTTCTCTTGTGCTTGTGCCTTGGTGACTTTCATTTCAACACGTTCCTTTCCCAGTCTGTTGCCCGAACCACAATATACATTGATGTCGTTCATCATCAAAGACACTTGACAGTTTAGATTATGAGTATAATCTTAAAATCAATTTAGATTATACTCATAATCATTAAAAAGAGAGTCCAATATGAACACTAAACCTTCCGTCCTTATCACTGGTGCATCATCCGGTATTGGTGCCACTTATGCAGATCGTTTCGCGCGTCGAGGCCACAACCTTGTTCTGGTTGCTCGTGATGTAGCAAGAATGGAAACACTCGCTACGCGTTTGCGTGAAGAAAATAACATCACCATCGACATCATCCAGGCCGACTTAACTCAACCGAATGAATTAGCCGTTGTCGAAAGTCGACTGCGTGATGATTCTCAGATCGGGATCCTCATTAACAATGCAGGCGCAAGCCTTGGTGGTAGTTTCATTGAACAAACGACCGATGATATAGAGCGACTGGTCACACTCAATACGACCGCCCTTGTTCGTCTTGCCAGTGCTGTTGCACCTCGACTCTCACAAGCAGGTCAAGGTGCGATCATCAATATCAGCTCTGCGGTTGCGCTTATGCCTGAATTTGGATTGTCAGTTTATGGTGCGACCAAAGCCTTTGTGCTGTTTTTATCGCAAGGGCTGAGCCTAGAACTCGCACCCAAAGGTGTCTATGTTCAAGCCGTTCTTCCTGCCGCCACACGCACTGAGATCTGGGAACGTGCAGGTGCAGACGTCGATGCGCTTCCACCCATGATGGATGTTAATGACTTGGTAGATGCGGCTTTAGTTGGTTTTGATCAGCGAGAAGCGGTAACCATTCCTCCGCTACATGACGCGACACAATGGCAAACATTTGAAACGGCCAGACAAGCCATGATACCTGGCTTTGCACAAACACAGCCTGCTCCGCGCTATTTGGGGCCGAAATGAAATGATGAAAGCACTGATATTAAAACGTTATGGCAAATCCGATCAGATCGATTTCGCCGACATACCAAGACCGACCATTAAAGATGACGAACTGCTTGTGCAGGTTCATGCGGCTGGTTTGAACCCAATCGATTGCATGATCCCGAAAGGTTCATTCAAACCAATTTTACGGTATCAACTCCCCATCACGGTTGGTAGCGATTTGGCCGGGGTTGTGCTTGAAGTAGGAAGCCGTGTCACTCGTTTCAAAGTAGGTGATGCTATCTTCGCCAGCCTATTCGATTTACCTCACGGTGCACTGGCTGAGTTTGCGGTTGTTCCTGAAAGTGCTGCGGCGATGAAACCAGCGAGCTTGGATTTTGTTCAGGCAGCGTCGATCCCCATGGTGGGGCTGACTTCGTGGCAAGCTCTTAAAGAGAAAGCACAGCTTCGAGCAGGACAAAAAGTCTTTATTCCGGCGGGTTCTGGCGGCATTGGTACGTTTGCGATCCAGTTGGCTAAATATCTGGGTGCAACGGTAGCCACGACCACCAGCACCCGTAACGTCGATTTAGTGTCGCGTCTGGGCGCTGATGAAGTCATTGATTACAAATCGCAAGCATTCGAAGAAATTTTGCAGGGCTATGATGTCGTATTGGGTACGCTCAGGGGCGATAGTATTGAGAAATCCCTGCGGATCTTAAAACCAAATAGTCGAGTTATCTCTCTTGTCGGCCCACCTGATGTTGCGTTCGCACGAGCAAGAGGCATGAATTTCTTGATGCAGTTTGTGTTCGGTCTGATCAGCCGCAAGATAATACGCAAAGCCGAAAAACACCGCGCCGATTATTCATTCATGTTCGTTCAACCCAACGGCCAACAACTAGCCTCGATCGGTGCGCTGATCGAGGCCGGACACATTACGCCCGTGGTCGATAAAGTATTCCCTTTTGTACAATCAAAAGAAGCCTTTGCTTATCTTGAAACGGGCCGAGCCAAGGGCAAAGTTGTGGTGAAGATGGCGACAAACTGATCTGACATTTCAATTTCAGGATATTTATTTATGACCAATACGCATCTCACGGCGCCTACCCTTTTTGTCGACATTGATGGTGACCGATTCGCTTATCGCCGTTGGGGAAATAACACCACGAAACAGCCACCGCTGTTTTTTCTACAGCATTTCCGTGGCGGCATGGATCATTGGGATCCACTCATAACAGATGGTTTGGCTGCAGGACGAGAGGTGATCTTGTTCAACGGACGTGGCGTAGCTTCGTCTTCCGGCACACCGCGAACCCGGATTGAACAGATGGCCGACGACGCGGCGGCGGTTATACGCGCACTCGGCTTAACCGTAGTTGATGTATTGGGTTTTTCTCTTGGCGGTTTTCAGGCGCAAGATCTGACATTGCGTCATCCCGCGCTAGTCCGAAAACTCATGCTGTTAGGCACAGGGCCACGCGGTGGAAATCCAGATTCCGACCCCGGTGTTTTGGATGCAGCACCTCGACCCGTTCCAACGGTAGAAGATTTTTTATTCCTGTTTTTTGGCCGTTCAGAGGCAGCCCGACAAGCCGGTCTCGCTTTCTGGGAACGCCGTCACCAGCGGATAGAACAAGATCCCGCCAGCTCGCCTGCTGTAATTCAGGCACAGATCGAAGCCAATATGTATTATCTGGCCAAATTAGATCGCAACGAACCGTTTAAACATTTACGGGAAATCAGGCAGCCAACCTTCATTCTTAATGGTTCAAATGATGTAATGATCCCCACCATCAATTCTTGGTATATGGCTCAGAACATCCCGAATGCGCAATTATTCATTTATCCAGATACTGGTCATGCCGCTCAATATCAGTATCCAGAACGATTTTTGAAGCATGCAATGCAGTTTTTAGATGAAGAGTAAGGATAAAAATTAACCATGTTGAAATTCAAATTTTTGCTCTGGATGTTAACTAAGCTGTTACAGCGCGCGGTCAAAACCAAACCAGCATGTGCAAAATATGTTGATGGTAAAAAATTAGTTTTTCAGATCCAGACGATAGATGGCATTGGTCGCCATTTCACGATACAAAATGGAAAAGTCACATCGACAGCGGGTCTCACCCAGGCACCTCAATTTGCGATGATTTTTAAAGACGCAGCATCAGGTTATGCCGTGTTGTCGTCAAAAGAAGGAAAAGACGCGTTTCTTACGGCTCTTCACGAAGAGTTATTAGTGATCAAAGGTGATTTTGTTGAAGTGATGTGGTTTCAGGGGTTAACCGAATTTTTATAACGGGAACGAAAGTGCTTATTTTCTGATTTGATTGAAAAAATGCCAGTGTCCAGCAACTGGCATTTTTATATTAGATAGCGCTTAGGCTAATCACACATCCATTGCAGCGTGGTGGCCCTGATAAACAGCTGTCGTAATGGTTGATACTTTCACACAATCACCGATCTGCGACACTAACGGCGCTGAATCCCACAACTCATCAACAATGTCTCTTCGTGAGCGTTGGCCTAAAGCACAAACAACGCTAGTGCCAGGGATCAGCACTTCATTACCATTCTTGTCCTGACACAAAACACCATCATTGTTTACTTCAAGCGCTTTATGGTTTTTGAACACCTCAATGCCCGATTTTTCTATTTCAGCTAACAGCAACGGCCGATGACGCACATTCGCATCTGGTGACAATTCACTGTTCATCTCAACCAAGCGAACTCGCTTATTCTCTCGGGCGAAATGAATTGCCACTTCACAACCCGCCAGCCCGCCGCCTAACACCACTACGTCATCACTGATTTTTTCTTTGTGATGATGGTAATCGTTAATTAAGACCACCTGCTCACTATCAAGCCCTTTGATCGGTGGCATAACTGGTTCGGAGCCAACCGCAATAATGATGGCATCCGCATCAATCGCTTCCGCATAGGCCTTATCAACGGGGGTATTGAGACGAATATCAACACCGGCTTCATGACAAAGCTTACCCAAGGTGACACCGAGCTGATACATTTCATACTTAAACGGGATCGCTTGTTCGCCAATCAAAATGCCGCCCACTTCATCATTTTTTTCACATAAAATGACCTCGTGCCCACGCTTGGCTGCAGTCAGTGCCGCCTGTAAGCCCCCAGGCCCTGCCCCAACCACCAGCACTTTTTTCTTATTTGCAGCAGGTAATATTTCCATACCATCAAGCTCACGGCCAATGATGGGATTAACAGTACATCGGCGAGTAGCCGTCTGAGCACGCTCCGCCATACAGGTGTAACAACGTAGACACCGAACGATGTATTCATCCCGATTCATGGTGATTTTTTTCGGTAATTCAGGGTCGGCTAACAACGCGCGCGCCATCTCGACAATGTCCGCTTTACCCGATGCGATAATATCTTCCATCATCTGCGGATCATTTAACCCGCCAATGGTAGCTACTGGCACATTCACCTGTTTTTTAATGGCTTCCGCCAGATAAACGTTACTGCCATGCGGTAAAAACATCGATGGATGGGTGACGCCGAATCCGCGCTGATACGTACCGGCAGAGACATGCAGCAGGTCGATGCGACTTTCCAGTAATTTGGCAATTTCGATACCATCATTGAGATCGTAACCGCCATCAAACAGTTCTGAACCGCTCATCCGAAATTCAATTGGGAAACCAACACCAACCGCTTTACGAATGCTATCTAATACTTCCTGTGCAAACCGCACACGATTTTCCAGCGAGCCACCATACTTGTCGGTGCGTTTATTGAAATAAGGGGATAAAAACTGATTAATTAACCAGCCGTGCCCACCATGGACCATGACCATTTCAAAGCCAGCTTTTTTAGCTAACGCCGCTTTTTCACCATAGGCTTCGATTATTTCTTGGATCAACTCTTCCGTTAATGCGCGCACTTCTCTGCCATCAGGGCGCGTGCCATCGCTTGGTCCCCATTGGCATAACCCCTCTTTTTTATCTTTATCTGTCAGATAGGTGCCGGCATATTGGCCAGAATGCGATAACTCAACACTGGCAATCGCACCATGCCTACGGATTGCATCGGCAGTATAAGTAAAGCTCGCTAAAGACCCCGGTGTATGCAGGTCAAGATGGTACATATGCGAGCCTTCGGTTTTTGGGTGCACCACCAGCTCACTCACCGTCACACTGGCCGCCCCGCCTTTTGCCCGATATTCATAGAACGCAGTCGATGCGGGGCCGACCGTACAATCCGCCGTAATATCGGTGCCGCCCATCGGCGCACCAAACATGCGATTTCTAAAATAGACGTTCCCAATTTTAATTGTTTTACATAAATGTGGATATTTTCGTTTCATGATATAAATTCCAAAATACTACTTATTGGCAAAAGACAATTCAGGACTAAATTTCTTATTAGCGATCCGATAGACATAAGTTAAAGCTAAACCTGCCACACTAAAGCCAATGCCAATTAAAAAGGCACCTTTATAACTGTTTGTGGCATTAAATATTAATGTCATAATGGTCGGGCCGGCATATCCCGCCACAGCAAAGCCGGAAAACATAATACCAAAATTAACGCTGTTATTTTTAGCGCCGAATTGATCTGCGGTGAACCCAGGGAACACCCCCATGAAAGAACCAAAACTAGCGCCGATAATTGAAATACCAAAATAAAAGGTCTCAATATCACCTTCACCAGAAATATAAAGTAAATAAAGCCCTACGATAGAAAGCAAACAAGCAAGTGCTAGCGTATTAATACGACCAATTTTGTCTGAAATAATACCGGCTGAAATACGACCTAACACATTAAATAGAGCCAATGTAGAAACGGCAGCAGTTGCCGCAGCAGTCGACATGCCAATCATTTTTTGTGCTAACGGTGAAGCTAATGCGATACACATCAAACCAGCAACCGCCCCGCAGGTCAGCAGCGTGATCAAAATATAGAAAGAAGGTGTTTGTAACATCTCTTTCCAATCTTTATTCACACCCGATGTTGCACGATTTGCTGCCGGTGGCTGCCAGCCATGAGGTTTAAAACCATCCGGACATTTATCAATGAAAAATGCACTAATACAAACAATTAATGTAAATGCCATACCAATTATTTTAAATGAGGAAATAACACCCATTTCCTTTGTGATTATCGCCGCAATTGGCGGGATAATAACCGAGCTAATACCAAATAATGCCGTAGTCACACCACCGACAAAACCACGTTTATCCGGGAAAAACTTAATTGAAGTACTAATTGTTGCGCCATAAACCATGCCTAAACCAAGACCGGTTAATATTCCATAGGAAAGAATTAGGTGATCAAGATGTGTTGCGTAGCCGGATAAAAACATTCCACCACCAAACATCAGGCCACCAACAAAAATAACAAATCGAGGGCCAAATTTATCATTAATTTTACCGCCGGAAATCATCGTGATCGGCCCAATGGAATTAGCGACCACAAAGACAATCGACAAATTAGCGGGTGTTAAATGAATGCCATTTAATTGACTTAAATATTCCGCCATCGGTGCAGAAAATACACTCCATGCATACATAGAACCGATGCATAAATTGATAAAGCAGCTAGCAATTAATATTAGCCACCTTTTTCTTGAGTAATTCATTTTATTCTCCTAATTGTTTTAAACATTTCATTAACAATATAGGTAATTAATTAACAACATAATTATCCTGACTGGGTGCTAAATTAATCGCTCAATAGCAAACATGTCAATATTTACATGTTTGCTATTACATGAATAAATGAATGCATTGATGTTTATTGTTCAAATATGTGAGCTTTGTTATGCTTCTGCGTAACCAAACGGCATCGGCAGACAACAAATGAGAGTGCTCAAATACGCGATCTTGGGTTTATTGAATAAACAACCCATGACCGGTTATGACATTGGGAAAGAGTTCAACTACGAATTAGCCGAGTTCTGGCACGCTAAGCACAGTCAGATCTATACCGAACTTAAGAAGCTCAATGACGAAGGGTTGGTCACGTTTGATATTGAGATCTCAGGCGATATATTAGAAAAAAAGCAATACACCATCACTGAGGCGGGTAAAACGGACTTACTGAAATGGCTTCATAAAGATGAGCCTATCGAGAAGACAGCAAAAGATGTGTTCCGTGTTCGTATGTATTTCTCTAACAATATTGATCTGACCTCTCGCATCGGGCTATTAGAAAGCCAGAAAATGCAACACATTAAACGACTCAATACGCTGAAGAAAACATCAGAGCAATATCCTGAGGTACCTGATTGCGACAGCGATCGATTTGGCGATTTTATCGTTTTAGAAAGTGCCATTATGCGGGAAGAGTGCACACTTAACTGGATAAACAAGTGCATCGCATATTGTCAGGATGCAAAAAATAAATCAGATAATTAAGAGCGCTTTATCTATTCACAAGAAAAGGCCCGGTTGAGCTTGTAATGCTCAACTAAATCTGGCTTCGATCATTTCATTTATGAGATTCCCGGGGCCGTAATTTTAATGCCCAGTTAAATGCCCAGTGGTAGCGCGGTCGTGTATTTCACTCTCGATAGTGCAAAACTAGAGCGAATTGAGGAAACGGCCGGAATTTTCGTCAGACAATTCGTCAGTAAATGCTGATATTCACGCAAATCATGCACTACCACGCGCAGCATGTAATCGGCCTCTCCGCTCATGAGGTAGCATTCCATGATCTCTGGCAGATCGCGAATTGCCTCTTCGAACTGCATCAAACACTCTTCCGTCTGGCGACATAACGTCACATGAACAAAGACGTTTACATGCAGGCCGAGTTTTTCCTGATCAGCAATAGCCACTGATTTTTGAATCAAGCCACTCGTTTTTAAGTCGTTAACTCGTCGCCAACATGGAGATTGCGATAACCCGACAATTTCTGATAATTCCGCAATACTGAGCTCGGCATTTTTCTGCAAGCAATCCAAAATTTTTAAGGTTGTTTCATCCAACTCAACATTTGAGGAATTATTTTTCTGCATATCACGCCTTTTAGGAATTTTATTCCCAATATTTCTATTTGCGGTGATTTTATAGAAAAGTTTAGCCTGACTCCATCTCCTATAATCACCAGCATATTCGCATTATTCTCAAAATAAGGATGACACATGAGCTCTGTAACAGCAGTCGGAGATTGTTCAGGAAGGAACGGCGCGGATGTATTACTTGAAGTACTGGAAAGTGAAGGCATCGACTACATTTTCGGCAATCCCGGCACCACGGAATTACCGCTGATCGATGCCTTGTTACGACACCATTCAGTGAAATATGTTTTTGCATTACAGGAAGCCAGTGCGGTTGCTATGGCGGATGGTTATGCGCAGGCAACGCGTAAGCCGGGGTTCATTAATCTGCACACGGCTGGTGGCCTTGGTCATGGCATGGGCAATTTAATTAATGCCAAGGTGTCACAAACCCCGTTAGTAGTGACCGCTGGCCAGCAAGATCTGCGGCATACACTGACTGACCCTCTGCTGTATGACGATTTAGTCAGCATTGCCCGCCCGAATGTGAAATGGGCACAAGAAGTTACCAACGCCTCTCAACTGCCAATCTTACTCCGCCGCGCCTTTAATGATGCCGATGCGGCGCCGAAAGGACCGGTATTTTTATCATTACCGATGGATGTGATGGAGCAACAATGTGA
Source organism: uncultured Tolumonas sp. (assembly GCF_963676665.1). NCBI lineage: Bacteria > Pseudomonadati > Pseudomonadota > Gammaproteobacteria > Aeromonadales > Aeromonadaceae > Tolumonas > uncultured Tolumonas sp. Next base: position 750,532 of record NZ_OY781371.1, on the reverse strand, counting down.
TGTCACGGTTCCTGAGCAATCACGTATTATCCATCGTTATACCGCAGGCAGCCTCGATATTCTGGCAAAAGAGATCGCCCAGATCAGCCCCGGTCGCTTAGCGATTATTGCCGGTGATGAGATCCATGACTCTGATGCAAGCACGGAAGTCGTTGCTTTAGCAGAAATGCTGGGTGCATCGGTTTACGGTTCTTCGTTCCCTGCCCGTATCCCATTCCCGACCGCACACCCGCTGTGGGCCGGCAATATGCCGATGAATGCAAAGCTCATTTCTGAGATTTTACAAAACTACGATGCAATTCTGGGTTTAGGCGGGAAGTCGCTAATTACCGTGCTCTACAGCGAGATACCTGCTGTTCCATCTCATTGTCAGGTTTTCCAATTGTCAGCAGACCCGAGTGATTTGGGCAGGACGTATGTGTCAAAACTCTCCACTATTGGTGATCTTCAATGTTCATTGAAAGTGTTGCTTCCCCTGCTGAAGCAAGAACTGCAACAGATCGATTTTGATGCGAAAAGTTTGCTGGATGCTGCTTTCGTTCGGCAGCAACAGAAACAAAAAACACTGCACGCAGATGTTTCTGCGCATTTTAGTGAAACACCGGTTTCTCCTTTGGTCGCGGCATTTGAAGCGGCACGCGCGATTGGCCCTGATATCACCATTATTGACGAAGCCTTAGCCACCACGAACGCTTTACGTGCCAGCCTAAGTAGCCATCAGGCCACGCAGTATTCATTCTTCCGGGGCGGTGCCTTGGGCTGGGCAATGCCTGCCGCGGTCGGTTTTAGCCTTGGCCGGGGGCGTGAACCCGTTGTTTGTTTTGTCGGTGATGGGGCCGCGATGTATTCGCCGCAAGCGCTCTGGACTGCAGCACATGAAAATCTGCCGATCACGTTTATCGTGATGAACAATCAGGAATACAATATTCTGAAAAACTTCATGCGTAGTCAGGAAAGTTACACCTCCGCCCAAACCGGAAAATTTATCGCCATGGATATTACCAACCCCGTTATTGATTATCAGGCGCTGGCATTATCGATGGGGGTAACGGCTTGCAAGGTAACGCAGGCATCTGACATAGCGCCAACGGTTGAGCATTGCATTCGATCAGGTAAAACCTGTCTGGTTGAAATCGTGATATCCGCATAAAAGGATGAACGCCGGCAACTTGTTTGTTAATTGTCTGCGGTGGTTCCCTCTTAATTATTGGAAGCCGTTGTCTTTCTAATGCAACAGGCGAATGTTCTGAATAAAAGGCTCAGATTTCTCCGGGCCTTTTATTATCGAATAACTAAAACAATTACCTATTTTACTTGCTGCATCGCCATCATTCCCTGAACTTCATGTTCCAGAATATAGCAATGAAGCATTCTTAGTCCCGGATAATCTTGTCGGATCTTAATTCGTACTGTTTCACCTGCACGCACATTTACGGTGTCTTTCCACGCTCGATAAGGCGCTGGAGTTCGCATATTATTTTGCTCGGTTTCAACCAGTTAGAATAGCGTTCCGTGAACATGAAATGGATGGTCCATATCCGACTTGTTGGTGATCTCCCACTGTTCCACTTCATGTAACCGGCTGAAAAAATCGATACGATCCATATCAAATGATTTTCAATTGAGTAAAAACGCCATGGAATGCTTACCATTTGCCATACTCATGGTTTCTGTAAAAACAATTTTTTTCACTGCTTTCAATTCACCAAGATCATCTATTTTCCTTAGTGTCTCTGGCACTGCGATAGATTGACCCGTGATTAAATTGACAGACGCTATATTGATATTTTGTTCAGCCGCAACATGCCCCATTTTTCCCCGGTTATAGGGTTCGGCTTGCAAATTAATTGCGCCTTCCTGTCCCAATGTATCCACGATGATTTCAACACGCTCTGCCGGGCTTAATAATATTTTTTGCGCATCTCGGACTGGTTTTTCAAGTAAGCCACCAGGAGGAACAGGATCCATGGGATTTCCATCCTGCTTAGGCGAAATGGGTAAACCATGCCAGTTAATCGTAGATGGTTGCGATAATTGATTGATGAATTTTATCTCAACAGTTTCGGTAGATGCTGCTGTTATATCAGCTTTCTTGCGACAACTTGTCCAAGAACTATTCGCCCTTCCTGAAGATTCCTTCCCTGATTTTGCGCCATCTCCTGAAAATCACGGCCTAAGAGCAGATGAAATCCAAGGGGCGGAAAGCCTTCTTTTCGTATTTTTTCGGCCAGAGACAGGAACCACTCACGCGCCACCTCTGTCGTGTCTGACCATTCAGAAATAGTAAATCCGACACTTTCAAGAAGCATGCGTAACTCATGTGGCCGAACCAGGAAGCTTGTATCTGGGCTGCGCGCCCATGGGACAGGAAACAGGACTGTACCAGAAGGGCCGGCTAATACGTCGTAGATCGCGAGCGTTCCATTTGGTTTCAGAACTCGATGGAGCTCTGCATACAACTTAGTTTTATCAGGAATATTCATTGCCACATGTTCCGTCCAGACAACATCGAATATTCCATCATCAAACGGCAAGTTGGTGGCATCGCCTTGGTGGTAATCAACCAGATCCGCGAGCCCAACCTTGCTCGATAGCATTGCAGCAGCGAGACCGTATTCGTCTGTGAGGTCAATGCCCGTAACGCGGCAGCCGAATTCCTTCGCGAGACATCGCGAAGTACCACCAACACCGCTACCAACATCAAGAACGTGCTTATTGGCATCAAGACCAGCGGCGCGGGCAAGTTCAAGTGTCGCTGCCCGCCCCCGAATATGAAACTCGTCGACAGGGGCTAAATCCTCCGGCGTAAGATGATCTAGGTCTTTCCCCACTTTTTCCAGAGCCGCTAAAATGACACTGCCCACATCCAAGCGGCTATAATGAGTCTGGATTGCTTCGTTTACTTGATTCAGCATAACCGCCCCCGACATCTATTAGTTGCTTATCAGTGTCTTGCACACAGGGTTAGATCATTTCGTTTCATACAAAGGCTCATGCGCCTTCCGGAATACAATTTTTATGTAACTCTGTGTTGATAAGAAAATAGTGGACCCATACTAAAAATTCGTTAATAGCCGAGATTCACCGACCTGAGTTTTTTACTCAGACCGGTGGATTGATAAATTGGGTACAGGTAAATACGGCTATACCGTTACTACCCGTTGACCATCTTTATCATGTGGTCGATGACATGGCTGTGCTCATGCTGAGGACTGAACATGATAATTTCAGCATCCACATCAACCTTTACATTGTGCCCGGGCGGCCAGTAAAAGAGATCTTTCGCTTTAACCGTCTCTTGTGTGCCGTCTTCGTTGGTCGTGGTGAGCTGGCCACGAAGGACAAAACCCCAGTGAGGACACTGGCATAAATTGCCTTCCAACCCTTGGAACAAGGGGGTTGTGTCAACGCCCGCGGCGAGAGTGAAATATTCGCCGCTGATTTTGCCTAAGCCACTTGCATCACCGAAATCCGTTTGCTGACGGATCACCGCACCCGGAATATTCATCTTAACGTCCACATCATCCTTGGCTATACGCATGATCGCTCCTCCTTTGGACAGGGGATGCTTTAGGGGGCGGTTCTATCGATCACTGCATCCTTTAAGTGATTGTCGCCCAACTTATAGGAAAACAGAGGCACGAGTCGTGCCCTTATGGAATGGGTTTAGAGTATTGATATGGTGCATTATTAATACTAGTTTAGCTCAAAAAGTTATTGGCGGGATTTATCATGACAAACTGGGGGAAATCCCCCGAATTTAGTTCGTTCGTCATAGATAAAAAAAGACCTGATCACACCTGTTTTACTTTTTAATTTCGTGGCCGATAACACCGCCGATTGCAGCACCACCGAGGGTGCCCACTGTACCACCGCCGGTCAATACAGCCCCGCCAACGGCACCAATACCAGCACCGATCGCGGTATTTTTATCCTGTCTTGACATGCCTGAGCAACTTACCACGCTAAATAACATGACAAGTACCATGGCGCCTTGAGCTAACCGATATGTCATCTTCATGGGCTTACCTCTAAATATTTCGATCTGTTAGAAAACATATACGAGCCGCAGCAGAGAATATCTCTATCTATGGCCAATTTTTCTCTTCCGATGTCCAGAATATGCAACGTGCACTATTCCCCCCGACGGGAATCAAATGAAAAGCTGATGCAGATCAATCAATTGCGTTTGAAGCCAGCCATCACCGGGAGTAGGATGGTGATAGCTGTCAGCACTGACAGCCCCGAGATCGTCTTAATATGGTCCTGCGGTAGCCTTCGCCTCAGTTGGAACAACGAATTTGAACAGCATGAAATGTGGATATGTTCCACCTTTGTAACCTATCGATTTCTCCTTAAAACATATTGTTTTATGGATCTTTTGCGGAATTATTCCAACTAATAAATTGTTAGGTAATAAAAACAGATTCCGTTTTTGCGATGAATTCGAGCCTTAAAGCGGCTAGTCGGATAGCCCAGTGGTGTTTGCGGCTCACTTCCTGAGCGTGGGTTGCCTTGCATAACTCATGAATTCACGTTCAGTGTGTAATTTTAGTCTGCACTGGTTATGTCTGCGGCAACCTTCAAGGCCGTCGGTGTGTATGCCTGGAGCGGCTCATCATCCGGGCGTGGCGTTTTTGGCAACCACCGCCCGTTCACTAAATAAGTTCATTTGAAATGCCAGCCAATTTCGTTGTTTCAACATCGTCGGCGGGTAATTCCGAGCGGTGGTTTGAAGCTGGCGCAGTGAAAAAACTGAAAGTCCGTGCACCAATAAGTTGGTTCTGTGGTGAAGAATAAATGGCCTTTCCTTTATTCTCCTACCTAACAAAAAGTTCAAACACGTTCGCGTTGCTCACTGGACGGCACTACGTGCCGCCGTTTAACTAACAGTTATGTGTTTATCGGTTTCGGAGATTTCTATGGTTGATGGTTATTCCATTTCTGATGACAAAAACAAATTAGATGTTCAGGTTATTCATCATTTCCTGAGCCATTCATACTGGGCTAAAAATATTCCTGTCGATACCGTTCAACGCTCCATTGATAACTCTTTTTGTGTGGGTATTTATGCTGCTTCAGGCACCCAAGTTGCCTTTGCCCGTGTCATTACTGATTTTGCTACTTTTGCTTATCTCGGCGATGTTTTTGTCGTTGAAAATCACCGAAAGAAAGGATTAAGTAAGTGGTTAGTTAAGTTCATTATTGAACATCCATTGCTGCAAGGATTACGTAGATTGTTGCTGGTGACTGCTGATGCACATGGCCTCTATCAACAATTTGGGTTCCAGCCTATTACTCAATCTGAAAATTATCTGAGTATTCATAACCCGAATATCTATTTGAATACCTAACGAGGCAGTTATGCTTGAAATGCGACCAAACTGTGAATGCTGCGATAAAGACTTATCACCTGAAGCAACAGACGTGCTGATTTGTTCGTTTGAATGTACTTTCTGTGTCGCCTGTGCAAAAAATTATCTTCATGATCAATGCCCGAATTGTGGTGGTGAGTTAGTTCGACGCCCTCGCCGCCCAGCAGAAAAACTGGCTAACAATCCGGCTTCGATTAAACGAATTTTTAACCCAGCTCTGCGAAATAAAAACACATAACAAAAACTTAATGGCGGACAGCACTTCGTGCTGCCCCATAAGTAATAGTTATGTTTTTAGTCGAGATATTGTGATCATGGATGTAAACAGCAAAGTAGCGTCAGTCACATTCAACGGTCAGCCATATACCCGCACGAAAATTATTGGGTTTTAATTGGTAAAACGGGCTACATCCGACAACGTCTGTTAATTCAGTTTGATGATAACTTAACTATCCTTGGTTTAATCTGTCATAACCCTGTACCCAATAGTATGTTGATTTTTGTATCTGATTTTAAAATTATATGGTCGATATCAATAGCGTAAATAATGATGAATATATGCACATATTGGAATAATTTTCATGATGCACAAATCCAAAAGATCCAACCTCATGCAAATGGCGATTTAACAATATTTATCAGAAAACCAATATTCAACTCAGATCTTATCACATATAAAAATTTGATTCTGAATCTACAAAATTGTGACTTATTCACTTATGAACGTTATGTCAGTGCTGATATGTCTACCACGTATGACAGATACGCAAATATTGAGTCTTTATCACCTCCAATCACAATTTTATCTTGCAGAAAAAAAGCTGATTATATTGAAATTGATGATATATGTGGGTTGATATTGTTGAGATATGAACATTTAACTATTTCACGCAAAAATGACATATAACCATATTTTTAACCGAGCAAAACATAACAAAAACTTGGTGTGGGATTGCTTCGCAACCCCACAAGTAAAAGTTAGATATTAAAAACGGCTTTATTGTTGGCGGTGAATTCAAGCCTTAGAGCGGCTGGTCAGATGGTCCTGTGTTTTTTGCAACTCACTGCCTCAGCGTAGGTTGCCTCGCGCAACACATGAATTCACGTTAAATCGGCAAACTGATAGCCTGCACTGGTTACGTGTCGGCAACCATCAGTGCCGTCAGTCTGTAACGCCTAAGCGGCTCATCATCGAGGCGCCGTGTTTTTAGCAACCACTATTCGCTCATAAAATCAGCTGATTTGAAAATTCAGCAAAGCTCGCTGATCCAACATTGTCAGCGAGTGATTCCAAGCGGTGGTTTGAATCAAGTACGGTGAAAAACTGAAGTCTGTGGCACCACTTAGCATGCTTCTTCGTTGATAATAACCGGCTTTTATTTGTTCATATCTAACAAAATTTTAATGTCGGATGGCACTACGTGCCACCGCATAAAACGAAGTTAGGTAATAAAAGCGGCGTTATTGTTGGCGGTGCATTCAAGCCTTAGAGCGGCTAGTCGGATGGTCCTGTGGTTTTTTACGGCTCACTGCCTGAGCGTGGGTTGCCTCGCGCAACACATGAATTCACGTTTATTCGGTAAACTGAAAGCCTGCACTGGTTACGTGTCGGCAACCATCGGCATTGTCAGTGTGTAACGCCTGAGCGGCTCATCATCGGGGCGCATTTTTTTTGCGGCCACTCCCCGTTCGCTGAGTAAGTCTGTCGATTTTTCAGCAGATTTCGTCGATTTGACATTGTCGGCGAGTAATTCCGGGCGGTTGTTTAAATCAGTCGCAGTGAAAATTGAAACTCCGTGCACCAATTAGCAAGCTTGGTGGTGAACAATTAATAATATTTCCTTTGTTCTCCTACCTAACAAGGCGCTCAAACCCGTTCACTTCGTTCACTGGATGGCACTGCGTGCCACCGTTTAGCTTAAAGTTAACTTCATACATAGTTACTCGTGATTTCGGTTTTTCTAAGAGAAAATAAAATGACAATCATACTATCGATATTGGGTGCCATATTTGTTTATATACAAATAGAAATATCAAGTGCAAATTTAAAATTAGCTTTGTACGATAAACGTTTAAAAATTTATGAGTCGGCTGTCAGCCTATATCAATTTTTGATGAAAAATGGATATGACGTTAAAAACCATACTGAAGAGATCAAGAAAAGCAGAGAAAATATACTTGAAGAATTCACCACAGCATGGCGTCATTCTCAGGTTCTTTTTAATAGAAAAGATGAAATTGACAAACAAATGAACACTATTTTAAATTACTTTATATCTGCAACTCCACCATCACCTCAAAATAACTTCACAAGCATTCATACTAAAATTGAAGGTGAATTGTTAATATTGCAGTCATCAGTATCAAAATATATTCATTTTGATACTGTTTATGGATGGAAATCCCGATTATTAGAAACATGCAAATCATTATTGTGTAAATATCTTTGCGACAAAGACTCGCTTAAATAAAGTTAACAAATAATTCAAACACGCTCACTTCGTTCACTGGACGGCACTACGTGCCGCCGTTTAATTAGAAGTTATGCAGTTTTTAATTTGCTGGTAGTTTTGCGGGAAATTCGAGTTTTAAAGCGGTGTTGGCTGCGAGTTCAATGTTGTTTGCAGCTCACTACCGAGAGTGGTGCCCGCGCATAATACGCCAAACAATTTCAGTCGTGAGCTTCAGCAAATTCGGCACGGCGATTATGCGCTTCTGCACTTCAACGCCGTCGTGGGTAATTCCTTACAACCCTGTTTTCTATTTGCAGTGTTGAATTTTAACCCGTGAAATCAGTCGCTATTTCCGAGGTGAAATCTAGCGCATCTTTTCAATACTGCATAACAAGGCGTTCAACGCCGTTCGCGTTGCTCACTGGACTGGTCTCCGCTTCGCTACGCCCAGCCCGTTAACTTGAAGTTATGCAGTTTTTAATTTGCTGGTAGTTTTGCGGGAAATTCACGCTTTAAAGCGGTGTTGGCTGACAGTTCAGCGTTATTTACGGCTCACTATCGAGAGTGGTGCCCGCGCATAATACGCCAAACAATGTTAGTCGTGGGCTTCAGTAATTTCGACGCGGCGATTATGCGCTTCTGCACTTCAACGCCGTCGAGGGTAATTCCTTACAACCATTTTTTCTGTTTACGGTGTTGAACGTTAGTCCGAGAAACCAGTCGTGAATTCCGAGGTGAAATCGGGTTCATTTTTTCAATACTGCATAACAAGGCGTTCAAACCCGTTCACTTCGTTCACTGGACGGCACTACGTGCCGCCGTTTAACTTGAAGTTAAATGACTATTCGATATTTATAGGAATTCGATGAAAGGTAAAATCACTCAATGGAATGATGATAAAGGTTTTGGCTTTATTACTCCTGATGATAATTCAGATAAAATCTTTTTCCATATTTCTGTTATAAATCCCAAAAATAGAAGACCTAAAATTAATGATGCTGTGTTATTTGAGGCTACAGTAGATAATCAGCAAAGAATGAAAGCAACGGAAGTTTACTATGAAGGTTTGACACTTCGCCCTATCAAATCGGTTTCCAATCAAAACTCTCATACTCAGCGACAGTCAAGTGATCGAAAAATTATTCTTGAACCAGTCAGAAAAACTGCTCTTGATTATGTCTGTTTAGTCATTTCCATCATATTGGGCGCCGTGGCTGGATTTAGTTATTTTAATTCTAAAGATCTGACAATGGCCATTCCGATTGCATTACCAGCAATCATATTATTTGCCGTTTATAATCGCCAAAAAACACCAACAAGTAAGTTATTTACCTGTTCTCGTTGTCGTTGCAATGTTCCGTTTGAAAATCGCACTATTCGTGCATGGAACATGGGCACGCTAAAACTTTACTGTTCAAATTGCCATGCTGACTGGTTACGCAACCGTGAGATTACAGATAATACTTCTTACTCATCTTCAAGCCGAGGTGGTGGTTGCCTTGGCGCCCTAGCAATGATGGTAGCCATTCCTGTTGGTTTATTATCTATTGCACACTGGCTGAGTTGATCGTCATTTAACAAAAACTTAATGTGGGACGGTTTTCAACCGCCCCATAAGTAAAAGTTATAACTATGGGCAAATATCAGTGTTTACCCATAGTAAAAAATCAGAAATTCATGCCGATATGACGCCCATCTGGTAATTGAACATCAACCGTCAATTTTCCGCCCATGGCTTCAACATAGCGTTTTAATGATGACAGTTTGATCTCCTGCCCTCTTTTTTCAAGATTTGCTACTGAGGGCTGTGAAATACCTAATCGGTGCGCCATTTCGACTTGTGATAATTCCAGTTGTTCACGAAGCATCGATAGTCTAAGTTCAAGAATGTCTTGTTCAGCCTGTTCTTTTGCCGCCAGAACAACTTCAGGGTTCACTTTTTTAAGTAACTCATTCAGTGGTTTGGCCATAGCTCACCTCAGTGTGTTCAGATGGTCTAAAAATTCCTGTTCAGCTATCGGGATCATCGTTTCATAAAAACGCTTATTCCCTGTTTTATCGCCACCACACAACATGACAGCTTGTCTGAGTGGGTCAAATGCAAAGAAAATTCGATACGGTTTTCCACTGTGCTGAACGCGAAGCTCTTTGAGATTTTTAACTTTTTTGGTGCCAGCTAAGGTGTCCACATCGGGACGTCCTAACATGGGGCCAAGCTCTTGAAGTTTGAATACGCCGGTTAAAATGCTTTTCTGCTCACTTTCATCAAGTGCCAGAAACCATTCATCAAACCGATCTACGGTAACAACAGTCCACATACAAGCTCCTATGTATGTAGAAAGTATAGCCCAAAGACTATATAGCGCAAGAGCTATACATAGTTATAACAAAAACTTAATGTGGGACGGTTTTCAACCGCCCCATAAGTAATAGTTATGCAGTTTTAATTTGTTGGTGGCTTTGCGGGTAATTCAAGTTTTAAAGCGGTGTTGGCTGCAAGTTCTGTGTTTTTTACGGCTCATTTTCGGTGAAGTGGTTGCCTGCGCATAATTTACTGCATCATTTTCAGCGTGAAATTTAAGCCCGTGAAATGTGTAATTCGAGTCCGCAGTGGTTATGTCTCCGGCAACCTTCAAGTCCGTTGGTGGGTAATTCCTTACAACCATCTGAAGCATTCTCGGTGCTGAATTCAAGTCTGCCAGCTATAGCAAGCACAATGTGAAATTCAGACTATTTTTTCAACTACTGCATAACAAAAAATTAATGCGGGACCACTTCGTGGCCCCATAATTCGAAGTTAGGTAATAAAAGCGGCATCATTGTTGGCGGTGAATTCAAGCTTTAAAGCGGTTGGTCGGATAGTCCTGTGGTTTTTGCGGCTCACTTCCTCAGCGTAGGTTGCCTCGCGCAACACATGAATTCACGTAAATTGGCAAACTGAAAACCTGCACTGGTTACGTGTCGGCAACCATCAGCATTGTTAGTGTGTAACGCCTGAGCGGCTCATCGTTTAACCCTACAGGTGTTTGCGCCCACTGCCCGCTCATTAAATTGAGTCATTTATGAATTCTGCGCATTTCGCTGCATCAGCATTGTCGGCGAGTAATTCCAAGCGGTTGTTTAAAGCTGGCGCAGTTGCAACATTGCAGCCTGTGGTTCCACTTAGCCAGTTTTGTTGTTGATAAGAAATGATCTTTCTTTGTTCACACCTAACAACTAATTCAAACCCGTTCGCTGCGCTCACTGGACGGCACTGCGTGCCGCCGTTTAATTAAAAGTTAGGTAATAAAAACGGCTTCATTGTTGGCGGTGAATTCAAGCCTTAAAGCGGCTAGTCGGATAGTCCTGTGGTGTTTACGGCTCACTTCCTGAGCGTGGGTTGCCTCGCGCAACACATGAATTCACGTGTGGTGGCAAACTGAAAGCCTGCACTGGTTACGTTTCGGCAACCATCGGCGCCGTCAGTGTGTACGCCTAAAGCGGCTCATCATCGGGGCACAGTTGTTTGCGGCAGGCACAGAGAAAACTGAAAGTCCGTGGCACCAGTTAGCCAGCATGTTGGTTGGTAATAAACCGCTTTTTCTTTGTTCATACCTAACAAAAATTTAAAGTCGGACAGCACTACGTGCTGCCACTTAAATCGCAGTTAACCTGAAAACGAAATCTTGTTATTTATCTTCATGTTTTAAAAGCTGAAGCTCTTTTCCTGCTTTTAAGTAAATATTTGTAGCATGTTTAAAGGCTGGCTCTGCATCAGCATTTGAGAGTTCACAAACAACATGCATCTTGTTTGTATCGGAGGCACATTCAGCATCATCCGCTGATTTGCGATCCCAGTGCATTTGTTTCCATAACTGCGAAATTTGCTTATCTTTCATCATGGCAACCGTGATTTTTTCACCTGTTGGGGTTGTTAAAGTCCCCTCATGGTGTTGTCCTGTGATTGTAAATTCGGTTTTGCCTTGGTCATTTTTATAATCGCCGACTAAGCAATCCATATGGGCCAGTGTATTGAATGAAATGAACGCTAAAGATAATGCGATTACTTTTTTCATAAACAATCTCTTCAGTTTTTGAGTGAAAATCGCAGTAACTATAGTGAACAAATTTAGTTCAGCAACAATTTATTGATATAAATCAAATTTTTATCACTGTTGTTTTGTTGGTGTGGTTTCAGGTTAACAAAAACTTAATGTGGGACGGTTTTCAACCGCCCCATAAGTCGAAGTTAGGTAATAAAAACGGCTCATTGTTGGCGGTGAATTCAAGCTTTAAAGCGGCTAGTCGGATAGCCCAGTGGTGTTTGCGGCTCACTTCCTGAGCGTGGGTTGCCTCGCGCAACACATGAATTCACGTGTGGTGGCAAACTGAAAGCCTGCACTGGTTACGTTTCGGCAACCATCAGCGCCTTCAGTGTGTACGCCTAAAGCGGCTTATCATCGGGGCGCAGTTTTTTTGGCGGTCAATCCTCGTTCGCTGAATAAGTCTGTCGATATTTCCGCGGATTTCGTTGATTCAACACTGTCGGCGAGTCATCCGAGCGGTTGTTTATGGCAAGCACAGCGAAAACTGAAAGCCCGTGGCACCAGTTAGCCAACTTTATTGTTGATTTTAAATCATTTTTTCTTTGTTCATACCTAACAAAAATTTAAAGTTGGACGGCACTACGTGCCGCCACTTAAATCGAAGTTAGGTAATAAAAACGGCTCATTGTTGGCGGTGAATTCAAACTTTAAAGCGGCTAGTCGGATGGTCCTGTGTTTTTTGCAGCTCACTTCCTGAGCGTGGGTTGCCTCGCGCAACACATGAATTCACGCTGAATCACCAAACTGAAAGCCTGCACTGGTTACGTTTCGGCAACCATCAACGCCGTCAGTGTGTAGCCTAAAGCGGCTCATCATCGGGGCGCAGTTTTTTTGGCGGCCACTCCCCGTTCGCTGAATAAGTCTGTCGATGTTTCAGCAGATTTCGTTGATTCAACACTGTCGGCGAGTAATTCCAAGCGGTTGTTTAAAGCTAGCGCAGTTGCAACATTGAAGCCTGTGGTTCCACTTAGCCAGTTTTGTCGTTGATGATGAATATATTTTTCTTTGTTCATACCTAACAACTAATTCAAACACGTTCGCGCTACACTGCTCACTGGACGGCACTACGTGCCGCCGTTTAATTAAAAGTTATATTAATCATCTAGTTACAGTTTAACAAAACAATAATTTTGGAGAAAACATGCGAATCACAACTACATCTATACTTTCCATTTTAGTTCTGTGTGGATGTCAGCAAACAAATTCAAATTATAACCAAGCCACATGTAATGATAACTTTAAAATATCTGGCAATATATTTGTTGGCACACAATATACAGCCAATATGCAATTCTCTGATGTCGATTATGATAAAGCATATAAAAACACCTATAGTTATATTCTTAAAAATGGCTACAACATAAATAATGCAGATAAAAATTTAGGTACGATTGCAGCCTCAACTAATAGTGCTAGCGGAAAATCAGTGCCATATAATGCTGTAGTCGAGAAATTAGATGCTGGCTCTAAAGTGAGTATTTCATATTCAACTCCAGCTGCTGTATCTAGCCCTGACAATCTTGTCCGTGATGATTTTTGTTCTCTGTTTACGTCAATCAAGAAAAATTAATATAACAAAAATTTAATGTGGGACCACTTCGTGGCCCCATAATTAAAAGTTAGGCGAATAGTTTAATAACAGCAGGAATCGAATGAATTATTACATTATCGGTAGCAAGTATGGTAATCAGACTGATGGATTTGATGATGTTCTACCTTTAATGTTAGAAAAAGGTGTTATATCAACAGGGTTTGATTCAGATGAAAATATGCATGATTTTGTTGGGAAAGAACATGAAATCATCATCGAATATCTAAAATCAAAATCAGCATCTCAAGAATCTTATTCTACACTGAAGCATTTTCTTAATTTGAAACCAGGTGACTTAGTTGCAGTAAAAATTCACAGTGCTCCGTCAGGTACACAGGCTCGTTTAGTTATTGGTGCATATGCGATTGTTAAAGGTTTAGATAAACCAATCTATACGCATTGTGAAGAATTAGGCCATACAATCGAAGTTGATTTTATTGAAACAAATTTAGATTATGAACTTCCATTTGGTTATGGCCATACGATACATAAAATTGAAGATCCTGACCGCATAACATCAATCTTTGGTTACTACTCTGACGAACTAGCCGAGTCAGTAGCCCAAAGCGAAGAGCTTCATTTCAAAAATACCGATACCATAAAAATAGAAGCATCCGCTGGTTATGTCGTACATCGTGCTCACAATAAGATTCAGAATTTACTCATTACCGATCTAGCAAAAAAATATGGCTCAGAACACGTGAAGGTTGAAAAGAATTACATAGATGTTCTCGTTGAATTAGATGATAAGTTTATCATATATGAGGTTAAATCATCATTTTCAGCAAATCATTGTATCCGTGAGGCTCTTGGACAAATTTTGCAATATGGTCATACCCTGAAGAAAACTTCGCCTAAAGCCATAGAATATGTTGTTGTTGGCCCATCGGATATAGATGAATCAGATGATTCATTTTATAGATACGTGGCGAATAGTATCGAAGCTCCTTTTTCTTATCAGAAAGTATTCGCCTAACAAATAATTGGTGTGGGACAGCTACGCTGCCCCACAATTAGAAGTTAGGTAATAAAAACAGATTCCGTTTTTGCGATGAATTCGAGCCTTAAAGCGGCTAGTCGGATAGCCCAGCGGTGTTTGCGGCTCACTTCCTGAGCGTGGGTTGCCTCGCGCAACACATGAATTCACGTGTGGTGGCAAACTGACAGCCTGCACTGGTTACGTTTCGGCAACCATCGGCGCCGTCAGTGTGTACGCCTAAAGCGGCTCATCATCGGGGCGCAGTTTTTTTTGGTGGTCAGTCCCCGTTCGCTGAATAAGTCTGTCGATATTTCCGCAAATTTCGTTGATTCAACACTGTCGGCGAGTCATCCGAGCGGTTGTTTGTGGCAGGCACAGCGAAAACTGAAAGCCCGTGGCACCAGTTAGCCAACTTTATTGTTGATTTTAAATCACTTTTTCTTTGTTCATACCTAACAAAAATTTAAAGTTGGACAGCACTACGTGCTGCCACTTAAATCGAAGTTAGGTAATAAAAACGGCTTCATTGTTGGCGGTGAATTCAAGCCTTAAAGCGGCTAGTCGGATAGTCCTGTGGTGTTTACGGCTCACTTCCTGAGCGTGGGTTGCCTCGCGCAACACATGAATTCACGTGTGGTGGCAAACTGAAAGCCTGCACTGGTTACGTTTCGGCAACCATCGGCGCCGTCAGTGTGTACGCCTAAAGCGGCTCATCATCGGGGCGCGGTTGTTTGTGGCAAGCACGGCGAAAACTGAAAGCCCGTGGCACCAGTTAGCCAACTTTATTGTTGATTTTAAATCACTTTTTCTTTGTTCATACCTAACAAAAAATTAATGTGGGACCACTTCGTGGCCCCATAATTCGAAGTTAGGTAATAAAAACGGCTCATTGTTGGCGGTGAATTCAAGCCTTAAAGCGGCTAGTCGGATAGTCCTGTGTTTTTTGCGGCTCACTTCCTGAGCGTGGGTTGCCTCGCGCAACACATGAATTCACGTGTGCTGGCAAACTGACAGCCTGCACTGGTTACGTTTCGGCAACCATCAACGCCGTCAGTGTGTACGCCTAAAGCGGCTCATCATCGGGGCGCAGTGTTTTTGGCGGTCAGTCCCCGTTCGCTGAATAAGTCTGTCGATGTTTCTGCAGATTTCGTTGATTCAACACTGTCGGCGAGTCATCCGAGCGGTTGTTTGTGGCAGGCACAGCGAAAACTGAAAGCCCGTGGCACCAGTTAGCCAGCATGTGAGTTGATAATAAACTGCTTTTTCTTTGTTCATACCTAACAAAAATTTAAAGTTGGACAGCACTACGTGCTGCCACTTAAATCGAAGTTAGGTAATTAATTTTCTTAACTTTTTTGCGGTGAATTCAAGTCTTAAAGCGGTGGGTATGTGAGTTCAATGGTGTTTACGGCTCACTTCCGGTGAAATGGTTGCCTCGCATCATAGACTGGACCTTAAGAATTAAACATTTCAAAAATTCCATCTAAGGTCCTATTTTTCTTGGCTTTTCTTTGTTGGGCTTTTTTCGCATTCTTTGATATATACGCTATAGCCCATTCCAGCCGAGCCGTTATTTCCAACCATGCTTGATGAATATAAGCCTCCAGTAGTGGTAACAACCAAACATCAACATTCTTCCCTGCTTTGTACACCGAAGCGGATGGCATACTTTGCATCGCGATGTACCTGCGGATGATCAATGCCAGCAAACTGGCCCAGACCAATCCTTTCATGATGGCTTGTTGGCCCGTTGCAAAACTTCGCCAGTTTGTATCGGATTTCAGCTCTTTAAACAGTAACTCAACCTGCCAACGACACCGGTAAATCATCATGATCTCATCGGCTGACCACGTTGTTGCTGGTAAATTGGTGACCCAGATACAAAATCGTTTTTCTTCTGCAAACCAACGACGGACTAACCGGAATTCATCCGCGCCTCGCTTGATTTTTAAGTCCAAAACCTCTGAGCGATTCATTTTTCGGTCGATTTCTTTGAGTTTCAGACCGGCGAGTTTGGGTAATATCCGACCCTGACCATTGCGTGCTTCGATTATCACTGGATTGAGGTTTTTACCGCCTCTGACGATGAATGAACCGCCATGTTCAGATAACTGACTGAAATACTTGAAGTCTACATACCCGGCATCCGCCAGCAGCAACTGATTGCGCATCAGTTCTGTTTTCGGCAAATACGCCCGCTCTGAAGCTGTATCGGCGGTGATCATCATGGCTTTTGGCATTTGATGTTTTAGCGATAACGTCATATGACATTCAATCGCCGCCGGATGGGTTGGAAATCGACTTGGGAAAACTTCCGCTAAGCCATCATGAACTCGGAAAGAACTGCCATCCTGTAACAGGATATCGTCAAAACAGTCGAGTTTGGTGGGCAACTTTGCTTTCAGTGCCAAAACAAACTGCGCAATAGCAAACTCGGTTAACTGTTGCATTAATTGTGCAAACGCCGGTTTTCGTAATTGATTATGAAAGGGCTTATAAGCCACAAACTGTTTTTCACTGAGACTCATTCCATTGAATTGTCGATGAAGATCCGCGATAGCATGACAATTCCCTTTACTGAGCGCAGCAAGCAGACTCAGGACTAACGATTGAGGTTCAATGGTCCGTTCACGTTTTAAGAAGCCAGTACGTCTGGCGACTCTGGTTATAAAATCTGGACAGAAGAATTGCGATAATTGGTGTTTTAAGGAGATAATCGTCATCGGCTTCATGGTTGATGAGAAATGGTTTGGCGACGATTATCTGATCATAAATGAGGCCATTTTTCTATCTGAAATAAAGAGTTATCGCTTAAGATCCTGTCTATGTGCCTCGCATAACTCATGACATCACTGCCAGTGTGTAATTCGATGCCGCACTGGTTATGTCTTCGGCAACCTTCAGGGCCGTTGGTGTGTATGCCTGGAGCGGCTCATCATCCGGGCATTGTGTTTTTAACAACCACTCCCCGATGGCTAAATGAGCAAATTTGAGATTTAAGTAAATTTCGTTGATTCAATTTTGTTGGCGGGTAATTCCGAGCGGTGGTTTGAAGCTGATGCAGTGAAAACGGGAAGTCCGTGCACCAGTTAGCTGGTTTTATGGGTGAAGAATAAATGACAGCACCTTTGTTCTCCTACCTAACAAAAAGTTCAAACACGTTCGCTTCGCTCACTGGACGGCACTACGTGCCGCCGTTTAACTAAAAGTTAAATTTTCTATGATATTCCGACTTTAATCATCCATTAAAAAGAAAATAACCCATGCTTCCAATCACCACATCCAGGTTAATAATTCGACAATATCAAGCCGGTGATATTACTGAACAGGCTGATGCTGTTATTGAGTCTATTGAAACTGTGGGTCAGTGGCTTCCTTGGTGTACCAAGGCTTATTCAATCACTGATGCTGCTGAATGGTTCGTTATCTGTGAAAAATGCATCAAATTCTCTCGATCATTTGATTTAGGCATTTTTGATAAACATTCAAATGCCATGATTGGTAGCATTGCAATCAACGAAGTTGATAAACAAAATCGACGTGGCAATATCGGCTATTGGATCAGACAATCTAAGCAAAATAAAGGCTATGCAACCGAAGCCGTCCAAGCCATTATTCCATTCGGGTTTAATGTTTTAGAACTCTTACGATTAGAGTTATTCGCTGCTGTCGAAAATACGGCTAGCAATACAGTGGCAAAAAAAGTAGGTGCCCGATTTGAAGGTGTCGCCAAAAATAGAATATTCCTTCGAGGTATTGCTCATGATGCAAATGTGTATTCGTTTACCCCTGAAATGAATATTTCATAGCAAAAAGCAATGAGAAAAATTTAACAAAAACTTAATGTGGGACGGTTTTCAACCGCCCCATAAGTAAAAGTTATATCTCAGGAGTAGATCATGGAATATCTAGCCTTTGGTGATGAAAGCGGTACAACAGGAAAAGATAAAACTTACTCTATCGGTCTGCTTTGTCTTCCAAAAGCTAAGCTTCCAAGATTTAATGATTATGTCGACCAGCTAAAGAAAAAGCGTGGCATAGTGGGAGAAATGAAATGGTCGAAAATAAAAAATAGCGCTGGTCAAGTTAACATCTGTCTAGATTTATTGAATATGGTTTTGCGAAGTTCTTGTTGTTTCCATTCAATAATTGTTGATAAAAAATCATATAACAATTGGCAAATTGATCGCGAGAAAGCTTTTTATCAAACTTACACTTATTTAGCCAAAACTGCTGCCAAAACTCTAAATTCCAATCTTGATATCTACATCGACCAAAAATGTGACCGTTATAAACGAAATGATGAAGTAATCGGTATTGTAGCCAACAATATGTTATCGCAACTTGGCTTGGCGAAAATTATAAATTCCGTTTCGATGCAGAACTCAAAATTTCACAATGGTTTGCAAGTTGTTGATATATTAACTGGTGCAGTAAACTCTGGTTATATGAACGAAATAGATATTAATCTTCAATTGTCAGAAGCAAAACGATTGGTACTTGCGAATATGGCAAAAATGCTTTCATGGGACAAATTGTGTTATGACACGTATCCAAACAAAGATTTCAATATATGGCACTTCCCAAGTGAAATTCGTGCATTTCCTGCAACCAAGATCATAAAACCTGATTTCTCTGTCAAACCATTAAAATCGATATAACAAAAAATTAGTGTCGGATGGCTTTCAGCCACCGCACAATTCGAAGTTAGGTAATAAAAAACGGCGTCATTGTTGGCGGTGAATTCAAGCCTTAAAGCGGCTAGTCGGATAGTCCTGTGGTGTTTACGGCTCACTTCCTGAGCGTGGGTTGCCTCGCGCAACACATGAATTCACGTGTGGTGGCAAACTGACAGCCTGCACTGGTTACGTTTCGGCAACCATCGGCGCCGTCAGTGTGTACGCCTAAAGCGGCTCATCATCAGGGCGCGGTTGTTTGTGGCAAGCACAGCGAAAACTGAAAGCCCGAGGCACCAGTTAGCCAGCATTTTTGTTAATAATAAACTGCTTTTTCTTTGTTCATACCTAACAAAAATTTAAAGTTGGACGTCACTACGTGCCGCCACTTAAATCGAAGTTAGGCTACAGATTGTATATTCGACTCCAGAGGTAACATGCAGATTCCATTTGCTAATGAAAAAGAATATCTATCGAAAACATTCAGTAATATCTCTGCAATAAACCAAGAGATTTGTAATATTGAATTTGAAAGTTGTCAGTTTCAAGATTGTAATTTCACTGACAGCACATTTAAAAAATGTCGGTTCATCGAATGCACATTTACTCGTTGCAATCTCAGTGTGATAAAGGTTCATCAAAGCCAATTTACTGATGTTGCATTTGATGAATGCAAACTTGTGGGTGTTGATTGGACAAGGGCTTCATGGCCTCGATTAGTTTTTTCAATGTCACTCAAGTTCAATAAATGCATTATCAATGATTCGTCATTTTTCGGCCTTAGCTTAGACGAAATAACGATCCAAGAATGCAAAGCGCATGATGTTGATTTCAGAGATGGTAGCTTTTGCCGAGCAGATTTTACATACACAGATTTCACCAATAGCTTATTTGGTAAAACTAATCTTTCTGGCGCTGATTTTTCTGAAGCAACTAATTACGATATCGATATCTTCAACAACAAAATCAGCAAAGCGAAGTTCAGTCGTTATGAGGCTGTCCGGTTGCTGAATAGTTTAGATATTGAGTTAGTCGATTAGCAAAATCAAAAGCGCCTAACAAAAATTTAAAGTCGGACAGCACTACGTGCTGCCACTTAAATCGCAGTTAACTTCTGTGTGATAGTTCCGTTGAAAACTGCACTTGATTGTGTGCTCTGAATGGCTGATCTTAATATTTGATAT
Organism: uncultured Tolumonas sp.; assembly: GCF_963676665.1. NCBI lineage: Bacteria > Pseudomonadati > Pseudomonadota > Gammaproteobacteria > Aeromonadales > Aeromonadaceae > Tolumonas > uncultured Tolumonas sp. Next base: position 730,189 of record NZ_OY781371.1, on the reverse strand, counting down.
TTCTGCGCTAAACCCAGAGGTTCATATGTTTGGTATTCATGATTTAGCTTTATTTATTATTTCCGGCTTTCTTCTAAATTTAACCCCTGGCCCTGACTCCATTCTCATCATGTCGAGAAGTGCCGCTAACGGTTGGCGTGCTGGTTCTGTTGCAGCTTTCGGTGTTTGTACCGGTTGTTACGTGCATGTGTTTGCCGCAGCACTTGGTCTTTCCGCGATCCTTGCCAGTTCAGCGACTGCGTTCACGATTGTTAAATTAATCGGGGCTGCTTATTTGGTTTACATGGGTTTATCGGCTTTGCTTTCCCGTTCAAAGGCAAAAGCTGAGCAATCGCCAAACAAACAAAAAATCCAATTGAGTCACAAATCCACATTCATTCAAGGTTTCCTATCAAATGCCTTAAATCCGAAAGTTGCCTTATTTTTCTTGGCATTTGTTCCTCAGTTTATCGACCATGATGCGCCAAACAAGGCGCTGGCTTTCCTTGTTCTTGGCTCAATATTCATTTTCAATAGCCTGATTTACTGCAATCTGCTGGCTGTAGTCACTGCTTTTGCAAGCAACCGTTTGAAGGTCAGCCAAACCATTAGCAATTTACTGAATAAAACTATCGGTGCTTTGTTTGTCTCATTCGGGCTGAAATTAGCTTTTATGACAAGAAGTTAACAAAAACTTAATGTGGGACGGTTTTCAACCGCCCCATAAGTCGAAGTTAGGTAATAAAAACTGATTCCGTTTTTGCGGTGAATTCGAACCTTAAAGCGGCTAATCGGATAGCCCAGTGGTGTTTGCGGCTCACTTCCTGAGCGTGGGTTGCCTCGCGCAACACATGAATTCACGTTGATTCGGCAAACTGACAGCCTGCACTGGTTACGTTTCGGCAACCATCAACACCGTCAGTGTGTACGCCTAAAGCGGCTCATCATCGGGGCGTAGTTGTTTGTGGCAGGCACAGCGAAAACTGAAAGCCCGTGGCACCAGTTAGCCAACTTTATTGTTGATTTTAAATCACTTTTTCTTTGTTCATACCTAACAAAAATTTAAAGTTGGACAGCACTACGTGCTGCCACTTAAATCGAAGTTATAAGTAGTTCCCAGCACGGATGGATTTTTATGAAAAATACGGAAAATTTTAAAATATTTTGGTGGTTTGTTCTTGTTTTTGTAATTGGATTTTATCTTTTTGGCCGATGGGATAAATTAATCGAAGGAAAACCTTCATATTTAGATGCAGTAGTATTCATTATTTGGGTTGGCGTATGTTTGGCACCAATATTTCAAGAAATGGATATATTTGGAGTTAAACTTAAGCAGCAAGTTGACGATTTAAAGAAAGATTTAAGCCATCAGTTATCAATAATGAAAACCGAAATAAAATCATCAATAGAAGTTTCAAATGCCAACCAAAATACAATATCAGTCAATACTACAACCGAACCACCTCGTGACTCCGAACTTCCACAACTAGAAGAAGCAATAAACAAAATATTAGAAAGTAAAGGATTGAGTAATAGCACTATCGACCTCCCAGAACCAAATAGCATATCTGTTGAAATGTTTAAAATCAGAGCTGCATTTGAACAACTAATTTCAAAATGTACATATGAAAATATACCTATTTCAGGTATTCATTTCGCTCAATTTTCGAATGTGATAAAACGTCCTCCATTGAGCAGAGTATTAAATGAACTTAAAAAATCATCTCTTATATCTCATGATGTTCTTAATGGTATTAGTGAAGTTATTTCTATATGTAACTATGCTATCCATGGCGAGGAGTTATCAGAAAAACAGATAGATTTCGTCAGAAAATCATCTCCAAATTTATACAAAGCTTTAGAAAATGAATTCAGCAACCCCTATTTGTAATCAATCCTACTTATAACAAAAAATTAGTGTCGGATGGCTTTCAGCCACCGCACAATTAAAAGTTATGTGATTCGTGGTGTTCATAGCCTTTGATGATAAATTCAGACTTGCTGGTCATGATAATGTCAGACCTGTGTTATTTTTAGCCTCTCTACCTCAAAATAATGAAGTGAAATGAGCCAGACCGACATTCAGAAAACCATCGCTAGTTTTACTTCGATAGAGCAAGCACTGGATTATTTTGAGATCGGCTACGACACAAAATTCATAGATGAATACCGTATAGAATTAGTAAAACGTTTCAACGGCTACTTGATCTTAGAAAAACCAACGGATTGGTTTGCATGTCGGCGTCTATTGAAAAATGCTTACTGTAAAATCCAGCGAGGAAGGCTAGATAAAACCACTCGTTCAGCATGTCGAGGTTGTACAACTTGCCAACGACGTTAGAGTTAATTATTTATCGTGAAATGACAGATATCACGCCGGTTATGCTTACAGCCTCATAACATCAGCAACAGCGTATTTCTACTGTCTTAATTATTCTGGTGTTGTCATCAGTGCCAAGTTTTGGCGCGATCAGTTTATCCTGCCAAATCCCCGATCAACATTGATATAGCTCAGTTTTGCTTAATTGAGTCCTCGATTTCATTTGTCTCTGTTAGCACCATTCGGCATCATGTTTCTATGAGCAAATCAAAAGCAGAACATCGGTGTTGGGCATCTGATCCGTCATTAATCAGTGCGGTAGCCATGACCATCAAAATCGACTTGTTTGCTGCAACAACAAAATCACATAACAAAATTTTAATGTCGGATGGCACTACGTGCCACCGCATAAAACGAAGTTAGCTGTATAATTAAAGGTCAACATTCTATGAAAAATTGGCTCAGAACATTATTGTTCATTTCTGCATTTTCACCCGCATTTCTAAGTTTGGCATATGTACGATATGATCTGCACGGTTTAACGACTGATGTTATTCAGTTAATTTTTATTGGCCTAGTTGGTTTATCATTTCCTGTTCTAATTTTAAAGCTTGTTAAAAGGCATGGAGAATCATTTATCATACAAATTAAAAAGATTGAATCAAATGACTTTATGTTGTTAGGTTTTATTTTCAGCTACATTTCACCCTTTATTCTTCGTGGTGCTGATATATCATTAAATACAATAATGTTTATTGTATTAGTTCTTTGCATAATATTATGGACAATCAATACACTACCATCTCACCCACTACTACGCTTTTTGAAATTTAGATTTTATAAAGTTGAATCATCTTCTGGTGTCGTTTACATATTAATTGCCAGAAGAGAAATTTTAGATCCAAAGCAAATTAAATCCGTCAGAAAAATATCATCAGCAATGTTAATTGAGGAATGAATGATGTTTAACCTTTTTGCATTAACAGATGACCCTGCCAACCGAAGATTAAGATTTTCGTTATCAGCAGAAGTCCAGCAAGATCTTACAACTTATCTGCAACAACAAGAGTCAACTTTTAATCAAAATTGTCAAGACATAATACCTTTTGATGGCAAATACAAACCTGACTCAGGTGAAGTATTAGAAATTAATGGATTCGATGATATTGACTCTTTAACTGATGCAATAACAAATCCTCTATCGATTCCAGAAGTGTCTCCTACACCCGATTCATTTAATCATATAAAAGCTTTGTTTTCTGGTTATATTGATCAAGACGGTAAAACAGTAGTTCTAATTCAACATTTTGATAAAAAACGTGTCATATCAACTAATGGGTTATCTATATTTCATGCAGCTAATGTTTATAAAAAAATTGAAGGCGTTGGTTTAACGATCGACAATAAACTCACCGCTATACTTATAGAAAACTCATTAAAATTCAATAGCTTTCATCTGGTTCGACAAGTATTTGATTTATCAGAATATTATATGGAAGCTACAGACATTGATATTCATCAATTTGCTGCATTACCAACTATCTCAGTTAAAAATGCAGAAACGCTTGTTAGCGTTTCTGATAGCTGGGTAAGAAGAAAGCTCTGGCTAATATCTCAAAGTCAAATCCTTCAATTGGTTCCTCTTGCTGATATAAAGGCTGTAGCTACCGAGTTTAACATCCCTCTTGAAACAACCGTAATAGAAGGTAATGAAAAAATTAAACTTCCTGAAACTAAAAAAGAGCTGAAAACAATCCTGCGTTTCTTAGATGAAGATTATTATAAATCACCACTACTTCAGAACTACTACATAACAAATTCGAAGCGACCAGCCTAATACAGCTAACAAAAAATTAATGTGGGACCACTTCGTGGCCCCATAATTAAAAGTTAGGCGCAATCCTGACTATTTGTCTTTTGTCACTTGTAGAGAATTAATCAGCCATAATGCAAGATTTCAACTCAGACGAACACGTCGAAGAATGGATGAATAATAACGGTGGAATTGATGCTTTACGTCGAGCTCTCGCACGTGGCACTTTTGGTGGTCAGAATAAAACCATTGCAACCGCATGGCTCCATTTGCATGACCAAAAAATTGCAGTCAAGCTAGCCGCGGAAGAACGCATTTTACTTGAACGTTCAGTGCTTGCCGCAGAGAAGTCAGCAGTTTCCGCTCGTCAATCTGCTCGTTGGGCTATCTGGGCAACAGTAGTGGCTCTTGTTTCCGTTTGTGTTTCCGTCATACAGTTTCTCAAAACACATTAAGAATATGTAGCTAGTAAGCAGTCAGAGCACAATTTGTAGCTTAATCTCACTGAATCAGGCCTCAGCATTATTTTAATTGTTAGGAGTTTTTATGATCTCTCCGCATCCGATAGTTGAACTTATCAATAAAGCAGATTTAGCAATTAACAGTGAAGATTTTGATACTCTAATTGATATCTACTCTGACGATGCGGTTTTAGTGATTAAGCCAGGCATGAATGCTGTTGGTAAGGAACAGATAAAAAAAGCATTCATTGCAATTGCTAACTATTTTGAACATTCCATTAATGTTACACAGGCAGACCTAGAAATTCTAGAATCCAACGATGCAGCTTTAGTTTTATCTAAAACCATCGTAAAGGCTGCTAGTCAGCCAGAAATAGAACGTAAAGCAACTTACGTATTCAAATATTTTGAAAATCAAGGTTGGTTATGTGTTATTGATAATTCATATGGTCATGACTTACTTGAATCAAACGCCTAACAAAAAATTAATGTGGGACCACTTCGTGGCCCCATAATTCGAAGTTAGGTAATAAAAACAGATTCCGTTTTTGCGATGAATTCGAGCCTTAAAGCGGCTAGTCGGATAGCCCAGTGGTGTTTGCGGCTCACTTCCTGCGCGTGGGTTGCCTCGCGCAACACATGAATTCACGTAATTTGGCAAACAGACAGCCTGCACTGGTTACGTTTCGGCAACCATCGACGCCGTCAGCGTGTACGCCTAAAGCGGCTCATCATCGGGGCGCGGTTGTTTGTGGCAAGCACAGCGAAAACTGAAAGCCCGTGGCACCAGTTAGCCAGCATGTTGGTTGATAATAAACTGCTTTTTCTTTGTTCATACCTAACAAAAATTTAAAGTTGGACAGCACTACGTGCTGCCACTTAAATCGAAGTTATGCAGTTTTTAATTTGCTGGTAGTTTTGCGGGGAATTCCAGCTTTAAAGCGGTGTTGGCTGCAAGTCCTGCGTTATTTACGGCTCATTACCGAGAGTGGTGCCCGCGCATAATACGCCAAACATTTTAGCCGTGAGCTTCAGCAATTTCGACGCGGCGATTATGCGCTTCTGCACTTCAACGCCGTCGGTGGGTAATTCCTTACAACCCTGTTTTCTAGTTGCAGTGTTGAATTTGAACCCGTGAAACCAGTCGCTATTTCCGAGGCGAAATCAGGTTCATCTTTTCAATACTGCATAACAAGGCGTTCAAACCCGTTCGCGCTACGCTGCTCACTGGACGGCACTACGTGCCGCCGTTTAACTTGAAGTTAGCTTCTTATTGGAGTATTTCGATGCAATATTATTTTCTCGCATCCCTTAATGGTCTTAAGCTATCTGATAAGAATGTTGAAAGTATAAGTACAAATTCAAAAATTAAAGTTACAAATAATTTGGAAAAGATCAGATCGTTTATAGATGACGGTACCAGGATAACTATGGGGCAACTTGAATTTAATGCTCTTGTTAACGGCAATGCCATTGCATATTTTTGCGGTGATTTTGGCTCAGACGACAGTTTAGAAATCAAATTACTTACCCATCTATACCAACTACAATCACTGCTAATGACTACATGGTTAACCCAAGATAACAGTATTAATTTTGACAATGGGTTCGCATTCATACCTAATAACTCTATAACAACAAATTATATTGCTCATCAATACACGACTTCTCAGGCGGAGAAGACTATAACGGAAATATCCGTTGATAATTTAAATACAATTATACATCTCCATAATCGTATTTTTGATGAGCCTAAAAATCCTGATATGCCAGTTTCTCAATTAACGCATACACATAAGCAAAACAGAGCTTCAAGAGCAATATACATGCTAAATCTAGCCAGAGGTGAACCTGACCTAGCGATAAAAATTGCTCATTATTGCGCTGCTTTAGAAACATTATTTGCGACTAGTCAGAGTGAACTAACACATCAACTGTCTGAGAGAGTAGCCTGTTTTGTTCACAATGCAGGAGATGAACGTCTGGAGTTATACAAGTTTATAAAACAAACTTACTCCATTAGATCAACAGTTGTACACGGCTCAACTTTACCAGAAAAGAAAGCAAGTGAATTGAATGCTATATCTTGTCGATGTGATGATATTCTCAGAGACATTTTGTATAAGATACTCAATAGTGATCAGCTATTAAGTTTATTTAATCAAACTACGAATACGTTTGATGAAACTATGATTCGCATGGTCTTAACTGAGAGCCGAAGCTAACAAAAACTTGGTGTGGGACAGCTACGCTGCCCCACAAGTTGAAGTTAGGTAATAAAAACAGATTCCGTTTTTGCGATGAATTCGAGCCTTAAAGCGGCTAGTCGGATAGCCCAGTGGTGTTTGCGGCTCACTTCCTGAGCGTGGGTTGCCTCGCGCAACACATGAATTCACGCTAATTCGGTAAACTGAAAGCCTGCACTGGTTACGTTTCGGCAACCATCAACGCCGTCAGTGTGTACGCCTAAAGCGGCTCATCATCGGGGTGCAGTTTTTTGTGGCAGGCACAGAGAAAACTGAAAGTCCGTGGCACCAGTTAGCCAACTTTATTGTTGATTTTAAATCACTTTTTCTTTGTTCATACCTAACAAAAATTTAAAGTTGGACAGCACTACGTGCTGCCACTTAAATCGAAGTTAGGTAATAAAAACTAATTCCGTTTTTGCGGCGAATTTGAACCCTAGAGCGGCTAATCGGATAGTCCAGTGGTGTTTGCGGCTCACTTCCTGAGCGTGGGTTGCCTCGCGCAACACATGAATTCACGTGTGGTGGCAAACTGACAGCCTGCACTGGTTACGTTTCGGCAACCATCAACGCCGTCAGTGTGTACGCCTAAAGCGGTTCATCATCGGGGCGCAGTTTTCTTTGGCGGTCACTTCCCGTTCGCTGAATAAGTCTGTCGATGTGTCAGCAGATTTCGTTGATTCAACACTGTCGGCGAGTCATCCGAGCGGTTGTTTGTGGCAGGCACAGCGAACACTGAAAGCCCGTGACACCAGTTAGCCAATTTTATTGTTGATTTTAAATCATTTTTTCTTTGTTCATACCTAACAAAAATTTAAAGTTGGACAGCACTACGTGCTGCCACTTAAATCGAAGTTAGGTGCTACCAAATTTTAATGATTGAACACTATGAAAATTAGGACAGATAGAACAATAATTGAGATTCTTAGTTCTGCTGATGCAGAATTAATGCTGAATTATTACATTGAAAACAAAAAACACCTTGCATACTGGGAGCCATTAAGAAATGAAAATTATTTCACGATAGATAATTTTTCAAAAATGCTCTGTGAGAATCAAAAAGATTTTCAAGAAAAAAAGCATTGAAATTCTCCGCCTTATCTCCCGATAGGAAAGAAGTAATTGCTGTTTGTAATTTTACAAATATTGTTTTTGGTTCATTTCAAGCATGCAATCTTGGCTATTCTGTTGGACAAAAACATCAAGGTAAAGGAATAATGATGGAAGTTCTAAACGCATCTCTTTCCTATGTTTTTGATGAACTGAATCTCCATAGAGTAATGGCAAGCTACATTCCTCATAATATCAAAAGTGCTATCATTCTTGAGAAATTAGGGTTTGAGCGTGAAGGCCTCGCACGTTCATACTTAAAAATAGCAGGAAAATGGCAAGACCATATTCTTACATCCAAAATAAATCCAAAACATCAAGAACATTAGTATTCCTTTGCTTATTATATCTTATTGGGAATCAATAAAGTTATATTCACGCACCTAACAAAAACTTGGTGTGGGATTGCTACGCAACCCCACAAGTAAAAGTTATGACTCAAAAGATTTTTTTGACATCGCGGTAAAAGTTTTCATGCGAGCCTAAAGCCATCAACTCCAAAGTAACAGTGCCATCTTCGTAGCTGTAACCAAGTAATGTTAGTTGATTAACCATACTAAATTTATGTACGCGTAGAAAAGCGAGATCCCCTTTCTTTTGCTCGCCTAAAAGAGGATCTATCATCAATTCTTTAATTGCTTCATCCAAATCTGCTTTTTGATTCTTATGAAGCTTTTTGACGGCTTTTTTAAATGTAGGCGTTTGAAGAACTTGGGTTATTTTAGCCAAAGCTGTAGCTCTCCAGCTTACCAGCTTCTTTTTCAGCTTTAGCGATAATAGCTTGCTTGACGAATTCGTATGGCAAATCAGGATTATCTTCCATCATTTCGCCGATTTTGGCCCAGTGTTCAATCTGCTTAGGCGTTGTGCGATTCAGCGCTTTTGCCATGATTGCCGCCTTATCGACAAGATCTTGGTCAAGTCTAATGCTTGCTGTAGACATATCTATCTCCGTTGTGATTCACGCCACAATCGTAGCAATACGCTACACTTGTGGCAATATGAGTCATAACAAAATTTTAATGTCGGATGGCACTACGTGCCACCGCATAAAACGAAGTTAGGTAATAAAAACAGATTCCGTTTTTGCGATGAATTCAAGCCTTAAAGCGGCTAATCGGTTAGCCCAGTGGTGTTTGCGGCTCACTTCCTGAGCGTGGGTTGCCTCGCGCAACACATGAATTCACGCGTGGTGGCAAACTGAAAGCCTGCACTGGTTACGTGTCGGCAACCATCAGCGCCGTCAGTGTGTACGCCTAAAGCGGCTCATCATCGGGGCGCGGTTGTTTGTGGCAAGCACAGCGGAAACTGAAAGCCCGTGGCACCAGTTAGCCAGCATTTCAGTTGATAATAAACTGCTTTTTCTTTGTTCATACCTAACAAAAATTTAAAGTTGGACGTCACTACGTGCCGCCACTTAAATCGAAGTTAGCCGCTTTAAGCGGTGGTTTATTCAATACTGGCGCGAATATCAGCAATGGTAAGAAACAGTTTATTGGTTGAATCTTGAAATGGCGTAAATCCAAACTTTTCATAAAAGCCAATTGCGCCATCTTTTGCGTCAACAATAACAACCGGAAACGCCACGGTTTCACTGGCTTGCAATAATCGATTAAGCGCATCAATCAGCAACCATTCTCCGTGACCTTGTTTTGCATAGCGTTTGTCTATGGCTAATCGAGCAATCAGTCCGCCAGAACTGGCATTGTGATGCTTCTTTTGCAGTTTATCGGGTAATGCACTAAGGTCTATTGGTGTCATAGTTAACGTGTAATAACCAATGACTCGTGCCGAATTTTGCTCTTCTACGAGTACAAATGTTCGCGTGTTATCTTTCTGTGATTGCTGGCTGGCCATCACTTTCAGATAGTTATTCAGGCTTTCTACACCACAATCAAAATGCTGTCGGTCATGCGTTGCTTTATCCAGCTTCACCGTCATCATTGTGTTTTAGCCTTGTAGCGTTCTGCGGCTTGTTGCAATCTGGCATTCGGTTTTGTTGGTGCGTCCAGCGCATCAGCTAACATCATGGCATCACGTTGAGACAGTTTTAGTGCTCTTTCACGTTCCATGATTTGCTTCGCTTTATCAATGGCAGCGTTAAGTACAAATGAATTGATACTCGTCATGCCAGCAATCGCTGCCGCTTGAGCGAGTAAATCTTGTGTTTCTGCGTCAACGCGCGCAGTGATCCGAGGTAATGCGGTTGCCATAATCAATCTCCAATGTGTGTCATTGTGGCACAACATGATTATGGCACTTTATTAACGATTAGCCAATATGTGTCAATCTGGCACTCAGCGGCTAACAAAAAATTAGTGTCGGACGGCTTTCAGCCGCCGCACAATTCGAAGTTAACTGCTTGAGGTAAGCATGGTTACAGAAATCATAATTTTTATATCTGGTTGCTTTGCAGGCTATATGACAAGCTACATTAAGAAGAAAGGCGAAAACCGAGCGTTACTCGAAGACATCGAAACCATTGAAGAAATAAAGCAAAAAACAGAATCAAAATACAATGTTAAAATTGAAGATCTCAAGAAAGAACATCAACTTGAAATACAACAGAGAAAATCTCATTTTGATGAAAAGTTATCAGCATACAATGATTTTTGCTCAGAACTAGATAAGTATCATGGTAAAGGTCAAGAAATTTTAAAAGATAAAGCCTTGCCAATGATCTCAAAATTTCTAACCAGCTTAAATTCCTCAGAGCCAGGTTCACTTCCTGAAAGTTTTAACAATTATTTTCATGATATGACGCTTTTATGCAATGATATAAACCTTGCTTATTCAGAATTAAAAAATAGCTCTAATAAATTACGGCTAATTGTTAGTAATGAAATTGAATTGATATTAAATGATCTGTTAGATAACCTGAGTCAAAACAAAGATGTCAGCAATAATTTCATTCAATATTTAGCAACACCTGATGGTATGATTGATGTAAAATCCCAAAATGAAATAAGTAATAAATTAATCGAAATAGATAAAGCAAACCAAACATTACGTGATCAGTTAATAAAACAAATGCGCCTTGAGCTACATCAAATTTAGCAAGCAGTTAACAAAAACTTGGTGTGGGATGCTTACGCACCCCACAAGTTGAAGTTAGGTATTAATCCGTGTAAGGAGCATAAGTGAAAAAACTTATTTGTTTTATGCTGGTCGTCGGTGTCTTGATGAATTATGGATGTTCAAGCAGCAGTGAAAATCAACAAAAATCAACTAAAAGCCTTATTGATGACTCCATTACTGAAGATGCAAATGACATATCTAAAGCGAGAGAACTCCAAAACAGTGGAAATCCACTTAATTGGATTGCAGGGAAATTCAAAGAAGAATGGAACATGGAGACAATGCATGACAGTTTGGAAACAAGATCAATAATTCAATCTTCGCAGCGCAATGAACAACAAAATAGACAACAACAAGATGCAATTAGATCACAACTAGAACAGCAAAAAACGGACATAATAGAAAACATATTCATTGACCAAATGTTCCAAGGGGAAAAAACCAGTCAAGAACAAATAAATTTATTGTCAGAAAAAAGTGGATTCACGCCTGAAAAAATAAATGAAATTTACACTAACGCACAAAGTAAATTTTTATCAAAAAGCACCCCCAAGCCAATGAATCAGAAAATATGCGTCAAATATGAAAATAATTATATTTGGTCAAAAGGCTATTATGTTGATGCCTACTTAGAGAAAGGGAATCAGATCAATTCGAAAGTAAGTTCATTAGCTCTTGAAGAAAACTCCACTTATGTAGTTATCTTCTGGAATAGTGAAAATGTTAGCATAATTAAGATTACCCAAGATTCAATATCATCACTAGAACAAGATGGGGTCGATTTGAGAGGTATTCATTGGAGAATATCAAACTCATCACTATGTATCTAAATGCTCTATTTATCATATCTATACCTAACAAAATTTTAATGTCGGATGGCACTGCGTGCCACCGCATAAAACGAAGTTATGTTTTTAATTTGTTGGTTTTTTGATGAATATTCTTTATGAGTTCGTTAAATCAAATAATACGTTGAGATAATTATTGTAAGGAGTTGCAATGGGTTTAAATGTTTTTTGGGATAATTCAAATATTTGGCTTGTTGGCAGAAAGGTTTGTGAAATAAATGAACCCGGTGATGAGGCATTATTTAGAATTCATTTCGCGCACTTATTCGATTTTGTTGTAAATGACAGAAATGTTGATTTCGCATATTTAGGTGGTTCTATTCCACCAAATAATGATGATCTTTGGCAACGATTCCGTGATTTAGGTGTTGTGGTCGCCCAACAAGAACGAGGAGCTCAATCCGGTGGAGAGATAGCTGTTGATGAGGCCATACAATTAGCAATTGCAGATAGAATCTTAGATGCCGATGAACCAGGAACAATAGTCTTACTTACAGGTGATGGTAATGGTTATAGCGAAGGTAAAGGTTTTATAAAGAAACTTGAGCAGGCAATTAAACATGGCTGGGAAATAGAGGTTGTGAGTTGGGATGCAGGCTGCAATCGTTATCTTAGAACTTTTGCCGAAGAGAAAGGCGTATACCGTTCTTTAGAACCAGCTTATTCGCGAGTTTCCTTTATTTCAAACAAACGTTGGGCTAGCAAAACATAACAAAAACTTGGTGTGGGACAGCTACGCTGCCCCACAAGTTGAAGTTATGTTTACCCGAACATCATAAATCGGCAAAAATATATGGAATTACACGAATTAGTTGAAATAGTTGATGATCAAAACTCCTTTCTTGCTTTTGTAGAAAAGCTAAGAATTGATCGTGAAGATGCAGTTCGCCAAACAAAATATAATCCTAGAGCTTCGTATAGTAGCGATGCTAATGGTTGGGAAAATGCAACAATAGAATCTTTCTTGGGAGCAGCTCATGCATGGGCTATGGATTCTGATTTTGGTGAATCACAAGGACTCTCGGGCGAAAATCTGTGGAAAAAAATGGCAGTATTTTTATATTGCGGGAAAATATACGAGTAGAAGCAATACACACATAACAAAGCTATCGTTACATACGTTTTATTGACGTCGACTTTGTAACTTCAAAACTAAGACCGACGTGAGGCGTTATGTATATTTGATTTAATCCTTCGAATTAACATTTATGAAAAATTATATAGATTCACCCTCTAAACAGGGCCATATATACTAATAAGTCCTTAACCTTTAAGATTATTCAATAAATACTATTGATTTTACTCAAACATAAAACAAGTTGAATTTGTAAACATTATTAATATTTTTATACTAACTATAAATTCACTTAAGTTAATAAAAAACAGGTGGCGCCATAAACATAACAAAAACTTAATGTGGGACGGTTTTCAACCGCCCCATAAGTCGAAGTTAGGTTTTTTGGAGAATAAATATGATTATTTGTGGTATTGAAATTAAAGCTCAAGAGGCTATTTTTGTAGTGATAGACACGGATAACCCTTGTGTAATATTAAATTTTGAGACTAAGAAAATAGCTCTTACCGATAGCGAATCCAGAGATCATTTAATATCTTTTAAAGCTGCCATAGATAGTTTTTTTAGAGATAATCATATAGATAAAGTAGTGATAAAGAAAAGAGCTAAAGCTGGACAATTCGCAAGTGGTGCGGACACATTCAAGATTGAAGGAATAATTCAATTATCAATTGTTGACGAAGTATCTTTTGTCTCGCCACAACGTATCAGTTCATATCAAAAGAAAAACCCAAATATTTCATTTCCCACTCAGCTTAACAAATATCAACATGATGCTTACATTACGATATTAGCTAGATAAAATGAATAAATTACACATCAACACAATCAATGCGCCTCAAGAAATCAAAGACACTTTGTTAAAACTTAGCGCGCATATTAGTTTCACAAAAGAAATTGCAAAAGGTGCAAATGGTTATTTATTCTTAGGGATAAATACCATTTTAGAAAAAGAAGTTGCAGTTAAATTCTATTATTGGGGCAATGATAAAATTTTTCATGCTGAACCAAGAAATCTTGCCGCAATAGAGTCTCCAAATATCCTGAAAATCCATAGTGCTGCTTTGATCGATAATGATTGGGCTTATTTTATAACAGAATGTTGTAATCAAGGCGATCTGGATGATTTTATCTCCACGGGGAATATAGGTAACATACAAGCAGTTAACCTAGTAAGTAATATTTTATCCGGATTATCATCATTACATAGTAATAATTTTATTCATCGCGACCTAAAGCCATCAAATATTTATCTAAATGGCAATAACCAATCAGTCATCGGTGATTTTGGTTCAGTAAAAAGGATTCCAGTAGCTACAGCAAGTATCAATGCGTCGGGTCATTCAATTCTTTACCGACCACCTGAATCAACGACAACAAATCAATATTCTATAAAAGGTGATTTATATCAAGTCGGGATGGTATTATATCAATTATTAGGTGGTTATCTTCCATATTCAGAGCAAGCCTGGTTAGATAAAAAACAGTTATTACATTACAACTCATTACAAGATCCTGTAGATAAAACTATCTATGTGGACCAATGTATAAAAAACAAAATATCAACTGGTAAAATTTTAAACATTAAAAGCTTACCATGTTGGGTTCCTAATACTTTGATAAGAGTCATCAAGAAAGCTACCAATCTAGATCCAAATAAAAGATATTCTGATGCTGCATCATTTCAGGTTGATATACATAAATCACTACCTAAAGTGAAAGACTGGCATGTTTCCAATGATGAAATAATTCTAAACTCGACTACTTCATATAAAATTATCAGTACAGCTAATGGCTACAAAGTACTTAAGAAAAAAAGTTCTGATTGGCGAGAAGATCATCAAATTAAAACAACAGATCTACAATCAATCATCGATGAAATTAATGGCAAAACCTAACAAATAATTTGTGTGGGACAGCTACGCTGCCCCACAATTAGAAGTTAGGTAATAAAAACAGATTCCGTTTTTGCGATGAATTCGAGCCTTAAAGCGGCTAGTCGGATAGCCCAGTGGTGTTTGCGGCTCACTTCCTGAGCGTGGGTTGCCTCGCGCAACACATGAATTCACGTGTGGTGGCAAACTGAAAGCCTGCACTGGTTACGTTTCGGCAACCATCGGCGCCGTCAGTGTGTACGCCTAAAGCGGTTCATCATCGGGGCGCAGTTTTTTTGGCGACCACTCCCCGTTCGCTGAATAAGTCTGTCGATGTTTCCGCAGATTTCGATGATTCAACACTGTCAGCGAGTCATCCGAGCGGTTGTTTAAATTAGACGCAGCGAAAACTGAAAGCCCGTGGCACCAGTTAGCCAGCATTTTTGTTAATAATAAACTGCTTTTTCTTTGTTCATACCTAACAAAAATTTAAAGTTGGACAGCACTACGTGCTGCCACTTAAATCGAAGTTAAGTTCTTGAACAGCATGTTCAGTGTGTAATTCGTAAGCAATGCTCTTATTTCGTTGCGTTTGCTATAAATCAAATATCTCTAAAAACATGATCAATCAATGGCAACAGTCACATGAATAACCAACCAGTTACTCTAAATGCTTCTATTCGTGATGTGCTTTTCGGACGTAATGTAAAAGTCGTTGAACCATCCAATATCTACGGCTGTGACATTGGTGATGATTCTTTTGTCGGTCCCTTTGTCGAGATCCAAAAAAACGTATCAATCGGCCAACGTACAAAGATCCAGTCTCATACCTTTATTTGTGAATTTGTCACAATAGGTGATGACTGTTTCATCGGTCATGGTGTGATGTTCGCAAATGATTTATTCAAAGATGGCTCCCCTAACGCTGATCCAAACTCATGGGGTCGAACCGTTATTGAAAACAACGTGACGATTGGCTCAAATGCAACAATACTCCCCGTTCATATTTGCTCTGGCGCAGTCATTGGTGCGGGTGCAGTTGTCACAAAAAATATTACTGTGTCAGGTACTTATTTAGGCAATCCAGCAAGACTATCAAGAAAGTTCTGAGTGTTGCCGTGGTTCAAAAACTTAACAAAAATTTAAAGTTGGACGGCACTACGTGCCGCCACTTAAATCGAAGTTAGGTAATAAAAACAGATTCCGTTTTTGCGATGAATTCGAGCCTTAAAGCGGCTAGTCGGATAGCCCAGTGGTGTTTGCGGCTCACTTCCTGAGCGTGGGTTGCCTCGCGCAACACATGAATTCACGTGTGGTGGCAAACTGACAGCCTGCACTGGTTACGTTTCGGCAACCATCGGCGCCGTCAGTGTGTACGCCTAAAGCGGCTCATCATCGGGGCGCAGTTTTTTTGGCGGTCAGACCCCATTCGCTGAATAAGTCTGTCGATATTTCCGCAGATTTCGTTGATTCAACACTGTCGGCGAGTCATCCGAGCGGTTGTTTGTGGCAGGCACAGCGAAAACTGAAAGCCCGTGGCACCAGTTAGCCAACTTTATTGTTGATTTTAGATCACTTTTTCTTTGTTCATACCTAACAAAAATTTAAAGTTGGACAGCGCTACGTGCTGCCACTTAAATCGAAGTTAGCCAGTTATTATGAGGTAATTGTGGAAATTTTTAAAAGCATACTACCTGTTATTACATTTTTGCTTGGTTTAATTTTTGTTCCACTTATTGAAAAAAGAAAAGACAAATATAAAACAAAAAGAGTTCATGATAATTTCGTTATAGATTTAAGCGACGAAATAAACAACATCGCAAAAGACAATTTAAAAATTGCCGAAGCACTAAATAACATAAAAAATTACAAGCTCACCCGAGAACCACAGGTCGGCACATATAAGTTCGTTCCTAGACCAATGAGATTGTATTTTTTAGCAGATGAGCTTGATTGCAATTTTGCAGGCTATGATAAATTTGGAAGGGAAACTCTGAAGTCAATGTTTGTTCAGGTGGATTACTTAAATAATCTATTAAAAATAATTGCAGAGACACCTCACGAAACTTTTTCCATTGATGTTTTGGAGAAGTATGAAACATTATATAAAAAATACATTTTCACATCATTATCTCTGCGATATGGCATGAGGTTTCTAATAAAAAAAGTAAGTAAAAGTGGCATTAGCCTTGGTGATAAAGTTATTGTTGAGAATCAAATAAAGGAATTAAGCCTCAATATTGATTATCATTACTTAACTACAAAAAGTGAATCAACTGGCTAACAAAATTTTAATGTCGGATGGCACTACGTGCCACCGCATAAAACGAAGTTAGGTTTTAAGGAGTGATATGTGAATAACGAATTGAACAATATGGAAAAGCGATGCGTTAGTCGACATAACGATCTGGCGAAGCATTTTAATGCAATGAGTCAACAACATACGCAAATGTTAAATAGAGAAAATATAGCCGCAGCTAAAGAGATTGTGTCTCATGTATATAGTCAAGCAAATACTTATAGCAATTTTATTATTGCTGCCGGTTATGTTGGTTTTTTCAGTTTGTGGTCGAGCATTAAACCAGATTTACCTGAATGGGCTATTTTAAGTTCTGGTTGCCTTATCCTTGTATCATTACTCATTTTCATTGGTTTTGAGCTATATAAAATGATTAGCGCAGCAATCCAAATGCACAAAGTTTCAAAACGCTTACATAATCCAAATGCTAACACGCTAAATGATATACAACTAATTCAACAAAAATGCTCTTTAAGTAATGCCAGAATCTGGGTTTTCACTGTTATCCCCACCGTTCTTTTCGGTCTAGGTGCTGGTATAATTTTATTATATTGCTTTGTGGTTGAGTTTATTTCTCAGCTTCCAAAAACCTAACAAAAAATTGGTGTGGGACGGCTTTCAGCCGCCCCACAATTAGAAGTTATGTATTTAATTTAGTACTCATGTGAATTATATGAACCAAAACACACTGACTCTTATTATTGGAATTTCCTATGTAATTATCTTTTCCATTGGTCTGTTGGGGATTTCTACAGCATTTGTTACTAAAAAGCGAAATATCCTAAAAATGCAGGCCAATGTTTACAGTAAATTACAAAACAACATTGATCTAACAGCAAAGGATATAGTGTTTATTGGTCGTTCATTCAATCTATCTGCATATCAATCCCGACAGGTTGTATACAGAATTTTTGGACTAACAAACACCGTAGAAGATTTTAAAAAATTAAAGTTGTTAGTTGCAGAAATAGATAAAGAAGAACCTTTTGATGAACTCCCAGATGAAGTGAAACCATCTATAATTCGACTGACAAAAATCACATCTCAGCTTGGCGAAGATAGCGACAAGCAAATTCTTGCTCCTGTTATCCAGGTTATTAATAAATATGTTGAAATGAAATCAGAGCAAGAGTCGCTGAAAAAGAAGACGAATAGAGCAAACTGGTTGACCATAATAAGCTTTATAATTGGCGTAGTTAGTTTCTACTACACAGTGAGATCTCCATCTGCTTCAGATATTGCAAAAGAACTATCAGCAAAACATATTCAAACAAATCAGATCCAGCAGTAAATACATAACAAAAACTTGAAACTGGACGGCACTACGCGCCGCCATTTAAGTAAAAGTTATGTGATTTATTGAAGTTACAGACTTGCCAGTATTTGCTCTGCCTTGCTAACTTCAAATACTTTTGGAACTTCGATATTCAATTGGGTGACGATACCATTCTCGATGATCATCGCATAGCGACGAGATCTGATCCCGCCAAAATTGCCTGTATCTGTTTCTAAGCCCAAACTCTTTGTGAAACTGCCGTCGCCATCTGCCAGCATCAATAATTCAGAGGCTTTATGTGCTTCGCCCCAGGCTTTCATCACATAGGCATCATTCACGGACACACAGACTATAAGATCAACGCCTTTTGCTTTTATCTGATCAGCCAGAGCGACATATCCCGGTAAATGGGCTTCTGAACAGGTGGGTGTGAACGCCCCCGGCACCGCAAAAAGTACCACTTTTTTACCCGAAAATAGCGTGTTTACCTAATGCTTTATCATTCCTTCCTGAGTCAGTTGACTCAGTACACCATCAGGTAGTTGTTGTCCCTGTTCAAGCATAGAGATCCCTCACTCTTGTATTCTTACAATGATAAAAAATGCCTTGTTGTTTCATTTGCCAACCAAAGCGTCATTCGGCATCATGTTCGTATGAAAACTATCATGCCGTTGCGTTTGCATTCTTACTATAGCTTGATTTCCTGACAAGTTAGGGCGGTAGCTTTGTCGTTTAAAAAATTGAATGACAAACCTGATGTTCTGAACAGCTACAATCACATAACAAAAACTTAATGGCGGACAGCACTGCGTGCTGCCCCATAAGTAATAGTTATGTTTTTAAAGAAATTACTCTTGTTTGTTCAATAAGTTAAATATTGGTTCACATGCTTTTATCTGAAACATCTAAAACCAAGTTATTGCTGTGGCTTGACGCAGAAATGTCATCGCCTGATGAACATCAAATCCTTCTGGCTTACGATTTCATTGAGCAATACATGACTGACCATGGCTTCTTGCTTGATGTTCCGCGATTGCGACATTTTATCCTTGCTCATATTCACACCAGCTCCATCACTCAGGCTGACATTGAGTTCACTATTGATAACAAAATTCAGTTACTCATTGATATCTTAGACATGAATAAATTGGCCCGTATTAGTTCATTTCACATGCTAAACACCCCCATGGAGTGAACAGGTAAGTCCTTTGTGAAAACAGATTCCAGTCGTTTTTTATTCATTAAACCGTGACGCTAAAATGCCCGTCAAGCCATGCTGTTTTTCCTGTTACCTTTCGTGTTGTGATAAAACCACCCTACTCTTTTTTACACGACTGCTCAGGTTCCATTTGCCAATATCAGAGCCCTTCGGCATCATATTCATATGAAAAACATGCGTTTTATCATTACTCTTTTGGCTCTGGCCTTTGTTCAGGTCTGGCGGTAGCTTTGTCGCTTAAAAACACAAGCGAAAAGGTCAGGTTAAACACGTTCATTGTTGAAAACATAACAAAAACTTAATGGCGGACAGCACTTCGTGCTGCCCCATAAGTAAAAGTTATGTTTTCTATGAAATTCACAGTTGTATATGTAAACTCAAAAAATGAGAGATACTTGATGGGAATGGAAAATAATTTCCTTATAAAACTTAAAGATATTATTCGTGAAGATGATTTGCAATATAATGATGATTCATTATCCACAGAAACACTCTATCAATCACGACTGAATTTATTCAACTTACTAAATGAAGCCAAACTTGCACTTAGTGATCTTGAATTCGAAAAAATTAAGAAAATATCAATTGATTTTATGTGCAATTCGTTTGGTTGCAGCATCGATGCAGATGATCTCCATAAATATGGCGAAGAAATATTTACAGAAGCAGAACTTGTTTACATCACCGAAAACTCAGCACTAAATAGATGGTTATAACATTTTTGAAGTCCTCATAATCATTTATAACTGCAGTTCGATAAAAATATTACTATATGCTAAAAAAGCACAAATACATTTATATTATTATTGTTATCATTGCGTCACTTACAGTAAAACTATATTTTTTATTATTCCCCCCGTTTCAAACTCAAACCATCATGTATAGAAGTAAAGATAACAGAAACTTAAGAGTTGAATTTCAAATGCAAGATATGGGTGCATTTGGTTACAACCGAAGAACAGTAATCGTTGAGCCAGGTACTTTCTTTGACACCACAAAGCCGATTGATGTTAGAAAATTAGATAAAAATGAGTGGTTGTTGGTCGATGAGGAAGTCAATGAACTGCATATAATTTTTCCATAGCAGTTCGAAAACATAACAAAAACTTGGTGTGGGATTGCTACGCAACCCCACAAGTAAAAGTTAGCCGTATTAGCATTACTGAGGAAATAGTTAATGACAACAGAAGAATTGAAAACTCTTTTAGAATCTGGATTTACAATCAGTAATTGGACTTATATATCTTTAATAATTGTTTGCGCTTTATCCGGTTTTTTTGGTGCGTTTTTTTCATCTTATATTAAACAAAAAGGCAAAAATTTTGCTACTAAAGAAGATTTCAATGACCTAAAAAGTCAAACTGCCGACCTAGCAGAAGTCACCGAAGCCGTAAAAACAGAAATTGCATCAAACAGTTGGAAAGCAAGTAAGAAATGGGAGCTTCAATATAAAATTTATATAGAGGTGTTAGAAGCTCTTAGCACCTGGCGAATGTCTATCCAGAAAATCATTGATGAAAGCTTTGAATCGGACGGCAACTTAAAATCATCAGTAAACAGAGAAAAAATAGAGTCCATCGTGATAAACGTACAAAAGGCATTTGATAATTTAGCAAGAATTGAAGCCATATCCGAAATAGCCTTATCTTCAGAGCAAAGTGAGTCCATTAGAACAATAAAACAGACAGCTACTATTGGGTCATCTAAATTAGATGGTCGCGAGGCTTTCGATTTGGTAATTACACAAATAAAAACTCTTGAATCACAACTTGCAAAAACAGCAAAAGCCCAGCTTTTTTAAAAATACGGCTAACAAAAACTTAAAGTCGGACGGCATTTCATGCCGCCACTTAAGTCGAAGTTAGGTAATAAAAACAGATTCCGTTTTTGCGATGAATTCACGCCTTAAAGCGGCTAATCGGATAGTCCTGTGGTGTTTGCGGCTCACTTCCTGAGCGTGGGTTGCCTCGCGCAACACATGAGTTCACGTAATTTGGCAAACTAAAAGCCTGCACTGGTTACGTTTCGGCAACCATCAACGCCGTCAGTGTGTACGCCTAAAGCGGCTCATCATCGGGGCACAGTTGTTTGTGGCAGGCACAGAGAAAACTGAAAGCCCGTGGCACCAGTTAGCCAGCATTTCAGT
Source organism: uncultured Tolumonas sp. (assembly GCF_963676665.1). Taxonomy (NCBI): domain Bacteria; kingdom Pseudomonadati; phylum Pseudomonadota; class Gammaproteobacteria; order Aeromonadales; family Aeromonadaceae; genus Tolumonas; species uncultured Tolumonas sp. The sequence continues at coordinate 708,445 of NZ_OY781371.1, read as the reverse complement.
TGATAATAAACTGCTTTTTCTTTGTTCATACCTAACAAAAATTTAAAGTTGGACAGCACTACGTGCTGCCACTTAAATCGAAGTTAGGCGTTAAGGGAATAACATGGCCACAGTGAAAAAGATTGAAGCTGGTAAGTATTCCGTCTCAGATGGTAGGTTTATTGTAAAAAACGGCTCTGGTTGGTTTGTTCTTAGCAATGAAGGTAAAACAGATTTTGGCCCCCTACCAACACTTGCGTTAGCAAAGGAATATGTAGCCAATGGGACAACTTCACTAACCGATCATAATCATGCTTCAACATATGGACGCAGGCAAAGCAAGAAAGAATTCAACGCATATATGGCATCAGAAGCTAAAAATGGGAATCTAGGGCCATTATTTATCTATATTATACTTTTGCTCGCTATTTGCGTTTTCTTCCTAGTAGTTAGAGGTTACTAATTGCATTATCCAGGCTGCGTTCCGATGATTAAAAAATCAATCATTATAATGAAGAATATTATTTCATTTTTAATGCTTGCACATATATCAGTTTTTTGTTTTTGGCAAATGGCAAACGCCACTGACACATATGATTGGGATAAATATCAATGGCCCGAGTTCAAGGATATGTACATTGATAGTCCATTATGCAAAAAACAAGAGATTACACTTTGGTCATGTGATACAGCCAAAAAGTCATTCACGCTTTGTTCTTCTCGTGAAATAACCATAAACACTGGTTATTTCCAATATCGAGTGTCACAAGCAGGAAAAACGATCTTTCAATATCCAGAAACACTAAAGCCACCGATTAGCTCATTCACATTTAACTCATCACCGAACGGTGATGCAGCCATTGGGTTTAAAAATGGTAAATATGAATACGTACTTTTAGACGCTTTACGTGGTCCATCCACAATTACTGTCTCAGGTAAAAATATCAATACAACAATCACATGCGAAAACAATAATGCCACATTGCAGTTAAACTACACGCTCAAATTGATGCATAATTCAAAAATTTGGCTTAACGAACACTAAACGCCTAACAAAAACTTGAAACTGGACAGCACTGCGTGCTGCCATTTAAGTAAAAGTTAGGTAATAAAAACAGATTCCGTTTTTGCGATGAATTCGAGCCTTAAAGCGGCTAGCCGGATAGCCCAGTGGTGTTTGCAGCTCACTTCCTGAGCGTGGGTTGCCTCGCGCAACACATGAATTCACGTGTGGTGGCAAACTGACAGCCTGCACTGGTTACGTTTCGGCAACCATCAACGCCGTCAGTGTGTACGCCTAAAACGGTTCATCATCGAGGCGCGGTTGTTTGAAGCTGCCACAGTGAAAATTGAAAGTCTGTGGCACCAATTAGCCAGCTTTATGGTTGGTAATGAACGGTTTTTTCTTTGTTCATACCTAACAAATAATTCAAACCCGTTCACTTCGTTCACTGGACGGCACTGCGTGCCGCCGTTTAATTAGAAGTTAGGTAATAAAAGCGGCGTCATTTTTGGCGGTGAATTCAAGCCTTAAAGCGGCTAGTCGGATAGCCCAGTTGTGTTTGCAGCTCACTTTCTGAGCGTAGGTTGCCTCGCGCAACACATGAATTCACGTTGGTTAGGCAAACTGGTCGCCTGCACTGGTTACGTCTTCGGCAACCATCAGCGCCGTCAGTGTGTACGCCTAAAGCGCCTCATCATCAAGGCTCGATTGTTTGAGGCCGGCGCAGATGCCACATTGAAATCTGTGGCACCAATTAGCCAACTTTATTGCTGATTTTAAATCACTTTTTATTGGCTCATACCTAACAAAATTTTAATGTCGGATGGCTTCGCCACCGCATAAAACGAAGTTAGGTAATTAATTTTCTTAACTTTTTTTCGGTGAATTAAAGCCTTAAAGCGGTGGGTATGAGGGTTCGGTGTTGTTTGCGGCTCACTGCCGGTGAAATGGTTGCCTTGCATAACTCATGAATTCACCTTCAGTGTGTAATTCAAAACTGCACTGGTTATGTCTGCGGCAACCTTCAGGGCCGTCGGTGTGTACGCCTGAAGCGGCTCATCATCCGGGCGTGGCGTTTTTGGCAACCACAGCCTGTTCACTAAATAAGTTAATTTGAAATGCCAGCCAATTTCGTTGTTTCAACATCGTCGGCGGGTAATTCCGAGCGGTGGTTTGAAGCTGGCGCAGTGAAAAACTGAAAGTCCGTGCACCAATAAGTTGGTTCTGTGGTGAAGAATAAGTGGCCTTTCCTTTATTCTCCTACCTAACAAAAAGTTCAAACACGTTCGCGTTGCTCACTGGACGGCACTACGTGCCGCCGTTTAACTAAAAGTTAAACTTACTTCATACATTTTTTGATAAATCATAATGATTAAATACATTGTTTATACAATAGCATTTGCGGTTGTAATGATAAGCATCAACTACTGTAAAACTCACCGAAATCCGGTCAGTGCTGATGCTCAAAATTATATGCCACAGATTTCTAAAGGTGTTAACCAAGTATGGGGAGGACCAATTTGTATTGCTGCTGGACCTTTCCCTATCGAAATTACTCCAACGACAAATTTCATTTCTGGTTGTCTCAATTGCGGAAAATTATTTAAAGCTGGCATGCTCGAAAAAACATATCCGCATGATTTTAATGATCCACATGATTATGTCATTAATATCACCGATTTGGGCTTAAATTTTTATACCAATGCCATTCCGGGAAGAACCCCAGATAATGAATTGTCAGGTTTTTGTTTTGGTGATGCCAAATTAGATAAAGTTGTTGCAGCTTTGCCTATGGAGCAATTCATGGGGCAATCTGCTATCTCTATTAAATTTAAAATGAAAGTCGAGAATCCAGATCCATTTCTACTGCTACCTGAAAGCAAAGAGTTGGGCTATCCATACTTACCATTAAAAGCGTTGGATGGGACATCCGATCATGTTGAAACAACAACGGTTAAGCTAAAAAACAATGAATTCTTAGAACTCGATTCATCTCTCCGATATGGCGAGTGGCTGAACGAGTAGGTAAGTTTAACAAAAACTTGGTGTGGGATGCTTACGCACCCCACAAGTAAAAGTTAGGCGGTTTGTTTTTTAACCAACTTTCTTTGTTGAATTCGCGCCTTAAAGCGATGAAACATCTAAGTTCTGTGTTTTTTACGGTTCAATTCCTGCGAGTGGGTTGCCTCGCGCAACACATGAATTTACGTTTATATTCTGACATTAAGCCTGCACTGGTTACGTCTTCGGCAACCATCAGCGCCGTCAGTGTGTGTTCCTTCAGAGCACAATAAGCGGTGTGGGCCCTCACCTCGGCGGGTGTTACGGTCGAGCATCGTTTGCTAAATTGGTTTCAGTGTAAATTCATCATTGTGCGTTTATTCAACGCTGTCGGTGTGTTGCACGAGAAATTTGCGTTAGTTTTTTAGGTTGTTCAGGCAAATAGCCCATTCCCTTTTTGCGCTTGCCTAACAAATATTTAATGTCGGATGGCACTGCGTGCCACCGCATAAAAAGAAGTTAGGTAATAAAAACAGATTCCGTTTTTGCGATGAATTCAAGCCTTAAAGCGGCTAATCGGATAGCCCAGTGGTGTTTGCGGCTCACTTCCTGAGCGTGGGTTGCCTCGCGCAACACATGAATTCACGTGTGGTGGCAAACTGAAAGCCTGCACTGGTTACGTTTCGGCAACCATCGGCGCCGTCAGTGTGTACGCCTAAAGCGGCTCATCATCGGGGCGCGGTTGTTTGTGGCAGGCACGGCGAAAACTGAAAGCCCGTGGCACCAGTTAGCCAACTTTATTGTTGATTTAAAATCAATTTTTCTTTGTTCATACCTAACAAAAATTTAAAGTTGGACAGCACTACGTGCTGCCACTTAAATCGAAGTTATGTTTTTCGGTGTAAAACTGACCCTGTCATGTGGTTTTAACGCTCAAGACTCTGATGATATTATATCTTTCATCGCCTCATCAGATGTGAGATCAACATGGAATTTGCCCCATATAAAGTATTACGATTCAAGGTCACTTTGCTCGGCACCCAACCTGAAATTTGGCGGATCATTGATATCCCTGACGATTACAATTTCTGGGAGCTCCATGTCGCGATCCAAGATGCAATGGGTTGGCTTGATTACCATCTCCACGAGTTCGTGCCAAACAAAAAAGGTCCGACTCAAGGGCGCCGCATTGGTATTCCAGAATCAGAGTCTGACACTGATGTTGTTGCTGATTGGGATGTCTCAGTTAAAAAATATTTCTCTACTCTCGGCAATACCATTCAATACAATTACGATTTTGGTGATGGCTGGCAACATGAGGTTCAATTGATCGGTATGTTTCTCGCCGATATCACGGACGATTATCCAATTTGTTGTGATGGCAAAGGTGCCTGCCCTCCTGAAGACTGTGACGGTCTGCCTGGCTACTACGATCTTATCCAGATCCTTAGTGACCCTAAGAATGAAGAATATGACGCAATGGTTGAATGGCTAAAAGGTCATGCTAAAAAATATTGGCCTTATAAACCAGATTCATTCAATCCCAAAAAAGTGAAGTTTGCTGATCCTTACGAGAGATGGAAAATAGCTTTTAATGTGGCTGATGAATAAAAAAACATAACAAAATTTTAATGGCGGATGGCTTCGCCACCGCATAAAACGAAGTTAGCATGAAAGATTCATACCTTTGAGAAGGAAGAAATATGTCCATTACAATATATAGTATGTACAACAATAAAGGTGGTGTAGGAAAGACCACTTTAGGCTTTAATATTGCTTCACAGCTTGCCGAACAAAATCCAGATACTCAGGTCCTGGTTATAGATATGTGCCCACAAGCAAATATATCTCAATATTTACTTGGTGGTGGTAATGTTGGTTACAAAACAAATCAATCACTTCAAAGTCAAAAATCAAGACGAAATGTAGTTGGTTTTTTAGATTGGCTCATGGATGGCAATTCTGATTTCAAGAGCATAAAAAGATCATTTAAAATAAACATAAATGAATACAACAATAACATTTCAAAAAATGTTTATCTTATTGCTGGAGATTCATTTTTAGAATCACTATCACTTGCACTTAATTATGCAGTATTAAACCCAGCAAATAGATATGCTTGGCCACAATTCATGACAGCAATTAGACGATTGTGCGAATTGGAATTCGATAAAGAAAAATATAAAAAACTAGCAGTTTTTATAGATTGCAATCCAAGTTTTTCAATATACACTCAGATGGCATTAGTGTCCTCTGATTATTTAATTATCCCTATGATGGCTGACTATAGTTCATTAGAAGGGCTTAAAGGAATCATGACCCTTCTTTTTGGTAAATACCCTACTGCTGCAAGTAAAAATTATGCCGATAAATTCATGACGTTCGCTAATCAAGTCGAAACACACGGATTAAAGTTACCAAAACTTTGGGAATTTATATTCAATAATTTCACATCAAATCAAGGCGTCGCCGCTGCTTATGAAGCATTAAAATTAGAGTTGGCTGATTTTTGTTACCAACAATATATAGAAAGCCCGGAATTATTTGCTTACACAGGCTCGAAACTTGACTCACGTGAAGACTGGGAAGACTATTATTTATCCTTAGTTAAGGACTTTCACACTTCAGGTAAAGTATCAGCTAGCTTAGGAATACCACTTTATAAACTTGAAGAAAAAGAAAAATATACAATGCCGAATGGTGAAATAGTCACTGTTACTCGAGAGCGATATAAAGAAGCTAGAAAACACGTTTCATCATTAGTTGAACGTATTTCATGCTAACAAAAAATTAATGTGGGACGGTTTTCAACCGCCCCATAATTAATAGTTAGGTAATAAAAACAGATTCCGTTTTTGCGATGAATTCGAGCCTTAAAGCGGCTAGTCGGATAGCCCTGTGGTGTTTGCGGCTCACTTCCTGAGCGTGGGTTGCCTCGCGCAACACATGAATTCACGTGTGGTGGCAAACTGACAGCCTGCACTGGTTACGTTTCGGCAACCATCAGCGCCGTCAGTGTGTACGCCTAAAGCGGCTCATCATCGGGGCGCAGTTTTTTTGGCGGTCAGTCCCCGTTCGCTGAATAAGTCTGTCGATATTTCCGCAGATTTCGTTGATTCAACACTGTCAGCGAGTCATCCGAGCGGTTGTTTGTGGCAAGCACAGCGAACACTGAAAGCCTGTGGCACCAGTTAGCCAACTTTATTGTTGATTTTAAATCACTTTTTCTTTGTTCATACCTAACAAAATTTTAATGTCGGATGGCACTACGTGCCACCGCATAAAACGAAGTTGTGTCGGTTTATCGCTGGTTACCAAACACAGAAAAGTGACACATTTAAGCCTAAAGTTTTGCACCAGTTAAAGCGGCGTTAGCATTAAAGTTCAGTGTTGTTTACGGCTCATTATCAGTGGGCTTGGCTGCTGAAACATAACAGTTTATTCATGCCCTGCTCTATCTGAAACCTCGGCAGTTCGCCATGTTTCTAGCAGCCCCAAGCATCGCTGGTGTGTGATTCCTTGAAGCGGTGGTTTTATCAATTTACGCGGTAATCATCAGCAATTTTTCTTTTTTGCTACCGCACAACAAAAAATTGAAAGCCGTTCACTTTGTTCACTGGACCTCAACCGCTTCGCAGTTTCGGCCCTTTAATTAAAAGTTAGGTAATAAAAACAGATTCCGTTTTTGCGATGAATTCGAGCCTTAAAGCGGCTAGTCGGATAGTCCTGTGGTGTTTGCGGCTCACTTCCTGAGCGTGGGTTGCCTCGCGCAACACATGAATTCACGTGTGGTGGCAAACTGACAGCCTGCACTGGTTACGTGTCGGCAACCATCGGCGCCGTCAGTGTGTACGCCTAAAGCGGCTCATCATCGGGGCGCAGTTGTTTGTAGCAGGCACAGCGAAAACTGAAAGCCCGTGGCACCAGTTAGCCAGCATTTCAGTTGATAATAAACTGCTTTTTCTTTGTTCATACCTAACAAAAATTTAAAGTTGGACGGCACTATGTGCCGCCACTTAAATCGAAGTTAGGTTTATAGGTGAGTATGCGTAAAAAAGACATTTATCCAACGATCATTTTTAGAATGATGATTTTTATATTCTCGATCCTACTATTGCTATCTAGTTACCCAAACTTTAATCTTGAGATTATTTTTATTATTCCATTTATTATGTTTGGACTTGGCTTAGACCTAATAACAATAAAACATATCTTTGAAAAAAATGAAGTTCCTGTAGAAGGCCAAAATGAGATTGTGTTTCAACCAAACATTGGTTTTCGAGCCTCTGTGATTGACGCCTTAAAACTGATACTTTTTCTTCTTGGCCTAATATATTTTTATCGACATTATCAGAATAAATATCTGTTGCTTGCTTCATATGCTGTTGTTGCAATGATCCCTGTGTTTTTATGGTCTACATATCGTGACTATCAACGAAAAATAGTCATTATAAAAGATGCTAGAATTGTTCAAGTACTAAGAAAAAACTTCCTTAATTGCATAAAAATTGAGGAGATATCATTGAATGAGTTTTCCACAATTACATCTACGATTGAGAGACACAAAACCGGAAAACATAGTTATTATCTGAAAAATGCATTATGTATCATTTCATTGCGAAGAAAGCTTAAATTATCACTAACTGAATCTGATCCGATAGTTATAAATGATGCAACGACGGGTAAATCATCAATTTCAGAAAATGATCATATTCGAACATTACGTGAACAATTAGCAACTAAGCTCCTCTTAGAAAGTAAAGATTTTGAACAAATTGATACATCCTATTTTTTGAAAAACTTTGGCTAAACCTAACAAAAAATTAGTGTCGGATGGCTTTCAGCCACCGCACAATTCGAAGTTAGGTAATAAAAGCGGCTTATTTGTTGGCGGTGAATTCAAGCCCTAAAGCGGCTAGTCGGATAGTCCTGTGGGGGTTGTGGCTCACTTCCTGAGCGTGGGTTGCCTCGCGCAACACATGAATTCACGTTGATTAGGCAAACTGAAAGCCTGCACTGGTTACGTAATGGGATGGTCGCCCCTCCCCAAAACGGCATCTAACGTGTCAAAGTGGCGAATAAGTGTTCCCACAGATGGATGAGAGAGGCGACCGCTATGAAGATCACAACTGTTGGTATTGATCTGGCAAAAAACGTATTCCAAGTGCACGGTGTGAATGAGCGTGGCAAGACGATGTTGAAGAAGCAACTGAAGCGGGAGCAGATGATGCTCTTCTTCACCAATCTTCCCCCCTGCTTAATTGGAATGGAGGCTTGCGGTAGCGCCCACTACTGGGCTAATCAGTTGCAAAGGGTGGGTCATATCGTGAAATTGATGCCGCCACAATTCGTTAAACCCTATGTGAAGACCAATAAGAACGACGCAGCTGATGCGGAGGCGATCTGCGAAGCGGTGACTAGGCCTACCATGCGCTTTGTACCGATAAAGAGTCGCGAGCAGTTAGCCGTCTTGGCCCTGCACCGTGCCCGGCAAGGGTTCGTCAAGGCGAGAACTGCGCAAGCCAACCAGATCCGGGGCCTGTTGGCTGAACAAGGGATCATTATCCCTAAAGGCATTGTGCACATCAGCCTGCGCTTACCCAAGATCTTGGAAGAAAGCGAGAACGACCTGCCGGGGACGTTTCGCCAATTGCTCAATCGTCTGGGTGAGCATCTCAAGGAACTCGACCGGCACACCAAAGAACTGGAAGTCCAAATTCAGCGTTGGCACAGAGAGAATACAGCCAGTAAAAAGCTGGCGCAGATCCCCGGCATCGGCCCAATCACTGCCAGTGCCTTGGTCGCTTCTGTCGGCAACGCGACGAATTTCGAGAATAGTCGGCAACTGGCTGCTTGGCTGGGGTTAGTGCCACGGCAACATTCCAGCGGCGGGAAACAAACCCTGCTGGGTATAAGCAAACGCGGCGACAGCTATCTGCGAACTCTGCTGATCCACGGGGCTCGAGCAGTGCTTCGGGTTGCTGAACGCAAGGCCGAACATGCCGGAAGTTGGTTAGCAGGGATAATGAGGCGTCGCAATCAGAATGTAGCCGCAGTAGCACTCGCTAACAAAAATGCCCGTATCGTGTGGGCACTGCTTGCCCATGACCGAGTATTTGAACCCAATTATGGGGCGACAGCATGAACACGAGCTCTCCACGGCTTACCAGTGGCGGTGATCCAACTGCGTAACAACGCGATAGCAGCAATTATCAAGAAGAACCACTGATTGCACAGGCAATCATGACATGATGGCGAGACAGGTCAGACCGTGACTGGCAAAACCCGGTACCGACACTGCACGTTTTTAAGTGCGCTTACGTGATTGAGGAGCCAGTCAGCGAATTCCATCAGGGATAGAGGCAGTAGCCTCGATATAAATCCGGATCTATGGCTGCAATCTCCACCTGATCCACCGTCATTGATTGAGGGCTTGGCAAACCGGGGGCGACCATCTATGTCGGCAACCATCGGCGCCGTCAGTGTGTACGCCTAAAGCGGCTCATCATCGGGGCCCGGTTGTTTGACGCTGGCGCAGTGAACACTGAAAGTCCGTGAAACCAATTAGCCCGCCTGTTGGTTGCTAATAAACTGCTTTTTCTTTGTTCATACCTAACAACTAATTCAAACCCGTTCGCTTTGCTCACTGGACGGCACTGCGTGCCGCCGTTTAATTAAAAGTTAAGTTCTTGAACAGCTCGTTCAGTGTGTAATTCGTAAAAAATATTCTTATTTCATTGGGTTCGCTATAACTCATATATATCCAAAAACATGACCAACCAATGGCGATAATCACATGGATAATCAACCAATTACTCTCAAGGTTTCTGTTCGTGATGTGCGTTTCGGCCGCAATGTGAAAGTTATTGAACCAACCAGTACTATTGGTGATGATTCTTTTGTCGGCCCTTTTGTCGAAATCCAAAAGAATGTTTCAATCGGCCAACGAACAAAGATCCAGTCCCATACATTTATTTGTGAATTTGTCACAATTGGCAATGACTGCTTCATTGGTCATGGGGTGATGTTCGCTAATGACTTATTCAAAAACGGTTCCCCTAACGCAGATCCAAATTCATGGGGGCGAACCGTTCTTGAAGACAACGTGACGGTTGGCTCGAATGCAACAATACTTCCCGTCCATATTTGTTCCGGTGCAGTTATTGGTGCAGGCGCCGTTGTCACAAAAAATATTACCGTTCCAGGCACTTATTTAGGCAATCCGGCAAGACTATCAAGAAAGTTCTGAGTCTGCTGTGGTTCAAAAACTTAACAAGAACTTAATGGCGGACAGCACTACGTGCTGCCCCATAAGTAATAGTTATGCCTATAAAGGATATTTTATGCACTGCCCAACTTGTGAAAAAGAATTTTATCCACAACCAGATAAACTTGGTGTTTACTTCACTAATCGAGATAAAAACTCAAAAGATGCAGTGAGATTTTCAATTCAACAATGCCCTTCTTGTTGTGAAACTTTAATTATTAAAGAAAAGGGACAAGCATATAAAATTAGCAATGCCATAATGTTTAGTGATATTGAAAGCGAATCTGTCATTTATCCTCAATCATCAGAGTTTACAATACCGCAAGAAGTACCAAAACAATTCTCAGATGACATATTAGAAGCCCATGAGGCACTAAATTATAGCGCAAAAGCTAGTGCAGCACTTTCACGTCGACTTCTACAGAAAACGCTAAGAGAAGTTCTAGGTATTACAAAGCGAGACTTGTCTCAAGAAATTGAAACGTTTATTAATACGGCTAATGCACCAACATATTTGACTGACGCTATTGATGCCGTGCGACAGATAGGAAATTTTGCTGCACACCCAATCAAAAATGCAAATACTGGTGAAATTGTAGAAGTTGAACCAGGTGAAGCAGAATGGCTACTGGAGGTTCTAGAGTCACTTTTTGATTTTGTTTTTGTTCAACCGGCCAAACTTGAACAAAGACGTGAGTCTCTTAATAAAAAACTTAGAGAGTTGGGAAAGTCAGAATTAAAAAGTAGCTAATTAACATTCCAATAATTTATAAATAGGCATAACAAAAAATTCAAACTCGTTCGCTGTGCTCACTGGACGGCACTGCGTGCCGCCGTTTAATTAAAAGTTGTGGGGCAACAGAAATAATTCAGCGTTGAATTCATTTCATTCCAATATATTTAGAGTGTTCCTGAATTCGACTTATCCATTTTTGAATGCCTGGATAACCAGATAAGTCAAAGCCACCTTCATCAGCGACATGGGTATAACCATAGAGTGAGATATCTGCAATCGTGAGGTTATCTCCTATGAGATAAGGCGTTTTCTGAAGCTGAGTTTCCATAACTACCAGAGCTTTATGACCCCCACTCTGCAATTTATGGTATTCATCTTTTCTATCTTCTGGCATTCCGAGATATTTATTGATGAATCGAGCAACAGCGATATATGGCTCATGGCTATATTGTTCAAAGAATTGCCATTGCAGCACTTTTGCTCGTTCAAATTTTGCTGTAGGCAGCAAGTCTGTCCCATTGGCAAGGTAGTTCAAAATAGCGTTTGATTCAGAAAGGCATTCACCGCTTTCAAGTTCCAGCAACGGAATTTTCCCGTTTGGGTTCTTTGCTAAGAATTCTGCTGTCTTTGTGTCACCCGCAAGAATGTTTACTGCAATCCATTCGTGTTCCAGTGATAGAAAAGAAGCCAGTAATTTAATTTTGTAGCAGTTACCAGAGAGTATATCGCCATAAATTTTTAGCATTGCCCAACACCAGTGTTAACAAGATGTTATCGATTAATTCATAGATAGAGTTCTGTTGTCAATCGCTACTGTTTCTATGTAATCTTGTTAGCCTCAAATGCCAACCAAATGCCTGATTTCACTATCAGGCGGTAGCATTTCTAAAAGGTTGCTATTGCCCCACAACAAAAACTTGGTGTGGGATGCTTACGCACCCCACAAGTAAAAGTTAGCTGCTGATTTGTTGCAACTCTCCGAGTGATAGAATAGTATCACTTTTGTGCTGTGACAGGAGTAGCCACATGAAAGTTGAATTAGTAACTTCATTGAAACGACAGGCAACGAAGATCCTTGCTGATCTACACGAGTCTAAAGAACCCATTTTGATCACTGAGCATGGTAAACCATCTGCTTATCTCATTGATGTTCAAGATTATGAATACATGCAGAATCGCCTCTCCATTCTAGAGGGGATCGCCAGAGGTGAACGCTCTCTTTCTGAGGGTAGAACGCTGACTCACAATGAAGCCAGAGGCAAAATGTCAAAATGGCTGAAATAATCTGGACTGAATCTGCGCTACAAGACCTAAATGATATCGCTGAATACATTGCTATAGAGAACGTCGTTGCAGCTGAACAGTTAGTCGAAACTGTTTTTGCTAAAGTAGAACGACTCGAACTTTTCCCTGATTCAGGGCGCATTCCACCTGAACTACCGCACTTGAGTTATCGAGAAGTGATTGTTAGTCCTTGCCGCATATTTTACAAACAAGATGAATCACAGGTTTTTATCTTATTTGTCATGCGAGAAGAAAGAGATTTCCGACGGTTTATTTTAAGCAAGCAATAGGCAGCTAACAAATAATTCAAACACGTTCACTTCGTTCACTGGACGGCACTACGTGCCGCCGTTTAATTAGAAGTTAAATTTTTTGAGTAAATTATGATGATAAAAAAATCAAATATTACTGATGAGCAAGTACAGCTCATTTTGAGTATAGAAGAAAGTCATTTCGTAGACTTGAAATCAAAACGAATAGAACCAGCAAAGTTAACAAGAACAATAAGTGCATTTTCTAATGCTGAAGGTGGCGAAATATATGTTGGTATCGAAGATGAACCTAGAATATGGGCCGGATTTGATAATATAGAGGAAGCAAATGCTCATATTCGAGTCTTTGAGGAATTATTTCCATTAGGTGATGGTTATGAGTATGAGTTTTTGGAAAACAAAAAACATAATGGACTTGTGCTCAAAATAGATATAGAAAAAAACAGAGCCATTAAGAGTGCTTCTAATGGGAAAGCATATCTAAGACGAGCAGCTCAAAACTTAGTGCAAGATAGTCAAGAACAAATTGATAGATTAAAAAGAAATAAAGGTATTATTTCTTTTGAAACAGAAACTATCGCGGTCGAAACGGATATTGTTGAAAATTCAAACGCAATAATTAAATTCATGATAGATGTTATTCCAAGTGCAGAGCCTATAACCTGGCTAAAAAAGCAAAGATTAATAATAGGCGAACATCCCACTGTGGCTGGGATACTACTTTTCTGCGATGAACCACAAGCAATTTTGCCAAAGCAATCTGGAATTAAAATTTATCAATATTCAACAAAAGAAAAAGAGGGAACAAGAGACTCATTGATGTTTGCCCCACTAACTATTGAGGGTTGCATATATGACTTGATAAAAAATTCAGTTGCAAAAACGATTGAAATAATTGAATCAATCAGGGTAATGACAGCAGAGGGTTTAAAAAACGTGTCATATCCGATGGAAGCACTACATGAAATAGTCACTAATGCAGTCTTGCATAGAGATTACAGCATAACTGATGATATACATATTCGCATATACGACAATCGAGTTGAAATTCAAAGCCCTGGCACTTTACCAGGACATATAACCACTGAAAATATATTAGATGAACGCTTTGCTAGAAACGGTGTATTAGTCAGATTAATTAATAAATTTCCAGAGCCACCAAATAAAGATGTAGGTGAAGGTTTAAATACTGCGTTTGACTCCATGAGAAAAATGAGACTAAAAGAACCAACTATAGAACAAAAAGGAGCAAATGTTCTTATCACATTGAAACACGAATCACTAGGCACTCCTCAAGAATTAATTATGACCTTTTTTGAGACTCATGAGACAATAACAAATAAACAAGCAAGAGATATATGCAACATTAATTCTGAAAACGCGATGAAACATATTTTACGTAGAATGGTTGATGCTGAAATGATTGATGTAATACAAGGCGAATCTCGATTCAAAACAGCATATCGCAAGAAAAATATTTAACAAAAACTTGGTGTGGGACCACTTCGTGGCCCCACAAGTTGAAGTTAGGTAATAAAAACGGCTCATTGTTGGCGGTGAATTCAAGCCTTAAAGCGGCTAGTCGGATAGCACAGTGGGTTTTGCGGCTCACTTCCTGAGCGTGGGTTGCCTCGCGCAACACATGAATTCACGTGTGGTGGCAAACTGAAAGCCTGCGCTGGTTACGTTTCGGCAACCATCGGCGCCGTCAGTGTGTACGCCTAAAGCGGCTCATCATCGGGGCGCAGTTTTTTTGGCGGTCAGTCCCCGTTCGCTGAATAAGTTTGTCGATATGTCCGCAGATTTCGTTGATTCAACACTGTCGGCGAGTCATCCGAGCGGTTGTTTGTGGCAGGCACAGCGAAAACTGAAAGCCCGTGGCACCAGTTAGCCAGCATGTTAGTTGATAATAAACTACTTTTTCTTTGTTCATACCTAACAAAAATTTAAAGTTGGACAGCACTACGTGCTGCCACTTAAATCGAAGTTAAATGCTTGTGAGAATTATTTTTGCTGTCCCAAAAGATATTTTATTCTTTTCCGGTTTAAATTCCGGTAATCAAAAAATCGATCGCAGCAATAATTTCATCCCTGAACATACTCAGATCATACGTTGGCTCAATCAAGATCTTGGTGGGCACACTCGTCGTCTGTTGTGTCAGGATCACGAAGTCCCCTTCATCCAAATGGATGATCGGGCATAAATGACTTGGCGCTTTCTTTTCTATTAGCTCTACTGGCGTTAACGGAATGACCAAACGCGTATTCAAGTTTTCTAAGAGGTCGCTTTGCACATCAACGAAAAACGGATATGTGGTGGCTGTAGCTTTATCGGGATTTCTATATAACGTAAATTGTGACATCAGAATGCTCGAAATGAATCAGAAAATAGTCCATGTTTTTCAGTAAGTTCGTTGCAGGCACTGATAGCTTCAACATTTTGTTTTAGCCATTCTGCCTTCTTCCGTTCGTGAACTTCTTGAATGAGTGCTTTTTCCATTGTTGCCGAAAGATTGATGTTCAAGCGTTTAGCCTCAGCTAATAACTCACTATTCAAGCTAAGGTTGGTTGCTTTTTTAGGTGCTTGCGCGCTGAATGCGTTTCTCATAGTCTCACCACTCAATATGCGTATCATTTATGCGCATTAAGTATGCGTGTAAACTAAAAGCTAGACAAGACATTTAACAAAAAATTAATGTGGGACCACTTCGTGGCCCCATAATTAAAAGTTAGGTAATAAAAACAGATTCCGTTTTTGCGATGAATTCGAGCCTTAAAGCGGCTAGTCGGATAGCCCAGTGGTGTTTGCGGCTCACTTTCTGAGCGTGGGTTGCCTCGCGCAACACATGAATTCACGTGTGGTGGCAAACTGAAAGCCTGCACTGGTTACGTTTCGGCAACCATCGGCGCCGTCAGTGTGTACGCCTAAAGCGGCTCATCATCGGGGCGCAGTTTTTTTGGCGGTCAGTCCCCGTTCGCTGAATAAGTCTGTCGATATGTCCGCAAATTTCGTTGATTCAACACTGTCGGCGAGTCATCCGAGCGGTTGTTTGTGGCGGGCACAGCGAACACTGAAAGCCCGTGGCACCAGTTAGCCAACTTTATTGTTGATTTTAAATAACTTTTTCTTTGTTCATACCTAACAAAAATTTAAAGTTGGACAGCACTACGTGCTGCCACTTAAATCGAAGTTAGAGTGTTTCTCCAATATGGTAGTTCATTATGAAATATAGAAATATAACAACATGGAATGAGGATTCAAAAACTCCTGAATTGCTCTATTTTGTACAATTGCTAGAGGAAATGTTATTTGATTTTTCTTTAGATACATATAAACCATCCGTAATGAACGCCAGCTTATTGTGTCTGGAAGCAATTGAAACCATAAATCAAATTGAAGAAGGTAACATAAAAACACCTAATATCTATCATGTTGTCGAAGAACTTGCTGCATGTTTAGAAAAAGATGTTGTAGCACAAACCATGTTACCAATTGAACATTCTATATTTTATCCAGACTTAAAAAATAAAAAAACACCTATAAAAGAGTTAAAAAACGTTCTAGAGTTGCTATCTGTTAATTTATACTTGGATAAATATCTTGAAAAAAACAAACAATTATTATGTCAAGCCATTCTTGAAAAAAACTCATTTTCCGATATCAGGCGATTAACAAGAACATTAATAACATCACTCGTGTCTATTGATTACAATCAAAAATTTATACTAAATGAGTGCATAAACTTCTTTTACTCTAACAAGAACAGAATTGAATCCATTTCAGATGTCGAAGCATTTCTATCCAAGTTTGATTGCAAAACACAGAGTTTTACAATCATTTTTAGAGTAGACCAAATATTTGAACATACAGCTAAAGCAATTGAGAAGCTGTCTGTAAAAATAACCAGAGAAATTCCACAGGATATAGATTTATCCAAATTTAATTCATTTAAATCTCATAATAATAATAAATTATTTGCCATAATATCTGATATTAAAGCATTTGATGTCTATACAGCTCGTGAGCGAGCTGAATACATGCTTAAGCTAATTTCAACAACATTGGGGTTATTCCACCATAAAGAATCACCAAACTGGACATCAGAATGTATAGTGCATTCAATAGATAATAATATATCTATTAAACTAGCTAAACCTATAAACTCCATGCATAAATGTGCAGATCTGAAACCAATGGTGGCAAGTAAGAAATTAACTAATTTCATTACCAGCTTCTCACTAGATCGCGACTCTTTTAATAAATTTTTTAGAAGTGCCGAATTACACTCTATGGCTTTAGCCAGCAATACAGACGAAAATCAAATATTAAACTTATGGATCGCACTAGAATCCTTGATACCATCAGAGACAAAAGGTGATGATGTTTCAAATATTGAACATATAACTGCATCACTAATTCCATTTTTAAACATGGACTATATTGAATCACTCCTTAACAACTTAGTAAAAGATCTACTTCGATGGAATAGTTTACTTACCAGAAAAACTTTAAAAAATATCCCAGCAAAAAAGATTCATCATAAACTAGCAAAATTACTAGTGTGTAATGAATACGCATCTGAACTAAATACTCTTGAATCATCTTTTAATGATTATCACTTATTAAAAGATCGAGTTGAGTTATTCAAGGTGTTATTATCTTCCCCCAAAAATATAACCACAGCACTAGATGCACACAAAGTAAGACTTGAATGGCAGATTAGAAGAATATACAGAGCAAGAAATATTATTGTTCACAGCGGAAATACACCTGATTATATAAGACCTCTAATTGAGCACTCTCATAACTATTTGGATATTGTTCTAACCAAATTAGTTGATTTAGCCTCAAACAACAAAACAATTTACACCGTTGGCCAGGGATTTAAACTGGTTTCCCTACAATATAATACATATTTAAAGAAATTAGGTGAGAAGAATTTGGCTTTTACTAATGATAATCTTGAGACATTACTTTTTTGTTACTCAAGCAACAAAACACTCTAACAAAATTTTAATGTCGGATGGCACTACGTGCCACCGCATAAAACGAAGTTATAACTCAATGATACATAGGCGTTAACATGAATCCCTTAATTGTATTAATTATTATTGGTGTCGTTTTCATTATTCTTGTTGGCAAAAACAAGAAAAAGCCCATTAAGCGTGAGCCTTCGTTATTTAATGAAAATGCTGGGCAAATTAAAGCGTTGGAAAACGAACCAAGTATTGAGCAGAAATCAACTTACAAATATAAGAAAATTGATCGCATTGTCTCTCCTGCTGAACGATCTTTCTTGGGCGTTTTAAATGCCATTCTTGACGATGACATTATCATTTTGACTAAAGTCCGCGTTGCTGATGCATTAACACCATTACCGACAAACGATCGTAGCCTTTGGCAACGAGCATTCAATAGCATTTCATCTAAGCATTTTGATTTTGTTTTATGCAAATCGGATGACCTATCTATCATTTGTGCCATTGAGCTCAATGATAAATCACACAATAATGCTGATCGCCAAGATAGAGATGATTTTCTCCGTTCGGCCTGTTCTGGTGCTGGTTTACCATTGATAGAAGTACCAGCAAAAAATGGTTATATACTTCAAGAAGTCACTGATTTGTTAAAACCATACATAGAGAATATCGCCACAACACAAGCAGATATTTCTTGTGACAAATGTGGTTCACCGATGATCCTTCGTGTGAGCAAAAAAGGTTCAAATGTGGGTAGGCAGTTTTATGGCTGTACTAATTACCCATCCTGCCGAAACATCAGAGACATTGAGCACAAATTAATTGAGTTATAACAAATAATTAGTGTGGGACAGCTACGCTGCCCCACAATTAGAAGTTAGGTAATAAAAACAGATTCCGTTTTTGCGATGAATTCGAGCCTTAAAGCGGCTAGTCGGATAGCCCAGTGGTGTTTGCGGCTCACTTCCTGAGCGTGGGTTGCCTCGCGCAACACATGAATTCACGTAATTTGGCAAACTGAAAGCCTGCACTGGTTACGTTTCGGCAACCATCGGCGCCGTCAGTGTGTACGCCTAAAGCGGCTCATCATCGGAGCGCAGTTTTTTTGGCGGTCAGTCCCCGTTCGCTGAATAAGTCTGTCGATATTTCCGCAGATTTCGTTGATTCAACACTGTCGGCGAGTCATCCGAGCGGTTGTTTGTGGCAAGCACAGCGAAAACTGAAAGCCCTTGGCACCAGTTAGCCAACTTTATTGTTGATTTTAAATCACTTTTTCTTTGTTCATACCTAACAAAAATTTAAAGTTGGACGTCACTACGTGCCGCCACTTAAATCGAAGTTAGATTTTTCCTGAAATTTTGAGGTATAGCGATGAAAATTGATGATCCAATGTTCGATGCTTTATACCAATATACAAAGGCACTATCCGTTGCTCTTGGGTATCGTGACCCTTTAACTCGTCTGCATTCCGAACGGGTACAAGTTTTGTCTGTTGAAATCGCTTATAGCTGCAACTTACCCTCCGAGATGATCCATATCCTTAAAATCGCGGCCTCTTTTCATGACATCGGCAAAATTGGCATCCCGGATAATGTTCTTTTAAAACCGAGTTCTTTCGACGCCCTTGAATGGCAAGTCATGCAAAAACACCCCATCATCGGCGAACAAATCATGCTCGCTACTGAATTAGATGGTGCCAAACAAGCAGCAACGTTGATCCGTCATCACCATGAACAGGTTGATGGTTTAGGTTATCCCGATAAACTTGCTGGCGATAATATTCCTTTATGTTCACGGATCATTTCAATTGCTGATAGTTATGATGCTATGGCTGTTGCAAGACCTTACCATACACCGAAATCGCATTCTGAAATCATGGACATACTTTACAGTGAAACAAATAAAAAATATGACCCTGATCTCATGAATATATTCAGCCAGGTCATTGAAAAGAATAAATATAAAAGTCTGATTTAATCATCACTTTAACGATAACCTACAAATCGTTCAGTTTTTAAAAATGACCAGAATTTATCAATATCGTCGAATTAATCTAACAAAAAATTAGTGTGGGACGGTTTTCAACCGCCCCACAATTTGAAGTTAGGTTTTTTATTCATTTCCCTTTAAGTTCAAGATAACAGAGAATAATAGTGATTGATGTTAGAATTAGTCAAAAAGCTTTAAAAGCTATGGAGTCTTTACCAAGAGACATTCAATTAAAAGCTAGAAGAGCAGTAGAATATCTAAAAACTGACAATGAGAGGTCAGTGAAACCATCCAAATTACAATTGGGTAGAAATTTATTCAGTGGCAGATTAAACAATAAATATAGAATAATTTATTCAAAGTTTGAAACTTATATTATAATTGTTGACTTTATAAAAATAGACACAATATCAACTGTGATGAGGTCAGACGTATGATCTCACTCCAAACAGGACAACTTTCCAGCACGCAATGCAAAATAGAACTGGAAGAATATAAAGAATTATTAAATAAATACTCAGAGATCGATGAAACAACTCTTCAGGATTTTTTTATTAAAAGACCGCAACTTATACTCTTAATGGGGCGAGTTGTAGGTATAGATGCCCCTCGCAAATACAACAATGAATTACCTATAATCAATAAATATCGCGCCGACTTTGTCGTAGCAGATCAATCGCAATCAATATTTTCATTTATTGAATTTGAGGATGCAAAAAACAATTCCATATTTAATAAGAATATTAACAAGAAAACTTCAACATATCCTTGGGCTAATAGATTTGAACATGGATACAGCCAAGTTGTCGATTGGTATATTCATCTGGCATCAAATATCCAAACTCAGAATATGAAATCTGAATTTGGTAGCTTCTCTATAAAATATTTTGGTGCGCTGATTATTGGCAGAAATAGTTCATTACAACATGGAGATTGCCGCGAGCGATTCGACCACCGAATTAGTAAATCTTTGATAGATAGCAAACACATCACATGTTACACATTTGATGAGCTGTACGATGCTATGGAAGATCAATATGCAATATTGTCCAGTTTTGGTACATAAACCTAACAAAAAATTAATGTGGGACCACTTCGTGGCCCCATAATTCGAAGTTAAGTGTCTTTGAGAATACTTATGACGAATTTATCAAAATTAAAAGCAATATTATTTATTGCTCTGTACGCACTTACATTCTCACCTTTTTCATTCGCTGGCGAATCAGACACCCAGCTCGCAACTGCTTTTCAGAATCAACAGAGTAATTTGCAAATCAAAGGTGATGGTGTTGTTTATAAAACGCTTCCTGATGATACAAAAGGCTCTCAACATCAACGCTTCATTCTTAAATTATCAAACGGGCTAACGTTGCTTGTTGCTCACAACATCGACTTGGCCGCTCGTATCCCAGACTTACAAGTTGGTGATACTGTCGAGTTCTATGGTGAATATGAATGGAATGAAAAAGGTGGTGTTATTCATTGGACACACCATGATCCGAGTGGCCGCCATACCGATGGTTGGTTAAAGCATAACGGTCAAACATATCAATAAGGTTCAGATTTTGCGCAAATTAATTTTACTCGCGGCAATTGGTTTAGGCATTTATCAATATTTTACTCAACATGCGGCTGTTTCTCCGCCAGAGCCAACTCAAATTTCCTATTCCGATGACAATTCTACTGCTGATGTAAGCCAAAATTTCACACCAACAACTTCAAGCCAGTTCAGTTGCCAAGGAAAAACACGTTGTGGTCAAATGCAATCCTTTGAGGAAGCCAAGTTTTATTTAGCAAACTGTCCGGGCGTTGAAATGGATGGCGACGGTGATGGCATTCCATGTGAACGACAGTTTGGTCAGCATTAAAAGCCACTTAACAAAAATTTAAAGTTGGACAGCACTACGTGCTGCCACTTAAATCGAAGTTAGGTAATAAAAACAGATTCCGTTTTTGCGATGAATTCGAGCCTTAAAGCGGCTAATCGGATAGCCCTGTGGTGTTTGCGGCTCACTTCCTGAGCGTGGGTTGCCTCGCGCAACACATGAATTCACGCTACTTCGGTAAACTGAAAGCCTGCACTGGTTACGTTTCGGCAACCATCAACGCCGTCAGTGTGTACGCCTAAAGCGGTTCATCATCGGGGCGCAGTTTTTTTGGCGACCACTCCCCGTTCGCTGAATAAGTCAGTCGATGTTTCCGCAGATTTCGTTGATTCAACACTGTCGGCGAGTCATCCGAGCGGTTGTTTGTGGCAAGCACAGCGAACACTGAAAACCTGTGGCACCAGTTAGCCAACTTTATTGTTGATTTTAAATCACTTTTTCTTTGTTCATACCTAACAAAATTTTAATGTCGGATGGCACTACGTGCCACCGCATAAAACGAAGTTAAGCAACTTTTATTAATCCTGAGGTGTAACTTGAAAATTACATTATTATTTGGTGCTGGAGCTAGTTATGGATCTGGTGCATGTAACCCTCATGTACCACCTCTTGGGAATAATTTATTTACTGAATTAGAAAAACATGGAGAAACATTCTTTAACCTGTCTACTGACAATAAACAAATATTTATCAATCATGGGTTCGAGCAGGGCATGGCTTCCTTACCCAATGACAGTAGAATACTAAATCCATTACAAAAAGAGATTGCATTATATTTATCTAAATTCACAATTAAACCAGAAAATGCATATGTTAGATTTTTTTCAAAAATAAAAGATATACTCCCATCAATTACGATAGCAACACTAAACTATGATATATTAATCGAGCAAGCATTAGGGTATATAGGTATACCTACTGATTATAATTTTCCGCCTAAAAACAATCATGCTAACGTTTTAAAACCTCATGGATCATCAAATTTTTTATTAGACCTTGATCTATGTCCTCGGGTATCAGGAATTACAGCTATCGACTGTCAATCATTCTATGATGGCTTTCCTACAAAAGCAGTTCAATCTCATGATGAAGTTAAGGCTTGGTGCTCAGACATTAGAAGCTCAGATTTTAGTCCAGTTTTAGCACTATATGAAAAGGGAAAAAGGGTCGTAGTCAACAATACAGTAATAAAAAAAATACAAGATGACTATGCAAATGCCATATCAACATCTGATCTGGTTGTTTTAGTCGGCGTTAAATACATAGAACATGATGAACATATATGGAAGCCTCTTGAGAATAATAAAACAAATTTAATTATTGTAGATCCATATCCTGACGACACTATTTCATGGGTTCGTAAAAATCAGTTCAAAGATGTAGCATTAATAAAAAAAGGCTTTGATGAGGCTGTTATTCCACTTAGTAGAAAAATAAAACTACATACACTAGCTAATGGCTAAACAGAGCGTTGCTTAACAAAATTTTAATGTCGGATGGCACTACGTGCCACCGCATAAAACGAAGTTAGGCTTCACGGGATTTCTATGATTGAGTTATTGATAAAACTATTAGACTGGGTTTTATTTCCTTTTAAAAATAGAGTAACCAGCTTTATCGCTAAATGGTTTTTAAATGTGCACGTCCGTAGCATATTGAGAGAATGTGATTCAATCTTCAATATTTCGTCTGAAATGTCACCATTAGACTTAATAAACCAAAGAGCATTCCGCGGTTTAATTAGAGAGTATGTGCAATCAGATTATTTCTTACCAAATGTTAAAGACATAGCAGTTTCAATAAATTTATCTTGCGATCATTATCTCAATGGCACACCAGCACATGAATCAAACATAATTGATCTTGCATACCATATATGTTCAGAATTAAAACGCAGAATAGCCCTAGACTCTTCGTTACGGTCAACATTTATAAATCTTGATAAATCAGCATCTGATATCAACAATAAAATTAGCAGAGAAGAAATATCGAATATATTCAATAGTAAAAAGAGTCTTTTTACTGATTATTTCACTACCTTCTCAGATGACCGTTACAATTACTCAGTTAAAATCTGGCACCAATCAGAAAGTACACCATGGCTTGATTGGGATAATGAACACACGTTAGTTGTTAAACTTAATCCAGTTAGAATTCGAGAAGGCTTTTTCTTAATTGGTTTTGATTACACAGAAATCAGCACAGGTTATTCATTGAAAGTTGCTAGCGAGATCCGTGGTTATGAATATTTTAACAATTGTTATGGTAATATCGTATGGGCAAGGTGAAGCCTAACAAAAAATTGGTGTGGGATGCTGACGCACCCCACAATTAAAAGTTAGGTAATAAAAACAGATTCCGTTTTTGCGATGAATTCAAGCCTTAAAGCGGCTAATCGGATAGCCCAGTGGTGTTTGCGGCTCACTTCCTGAGCGTGGGTTGCCTCACGCAACACATGAATTCACGTGTGGTGGCAAACTGAAAGCCTGCACTGGTTACGTTTCGGCAACCATCGGCGCCGTCAGTGTGTACGCCTAAAGCGGCTCATCATCGGGGCGCGGTTGTTTGTGGCAGGCACGGCGAAAACTGAAAGCCCGTGGCACCAGTTAGCCAACTTTATTGTTGATTTAAAATCAATTTTTCTTTGTTCATACCTAACAAAAATTTAAAGTTGGACAGCACTACGTGCTGCCACTTAAATCGAAGTTATGCAGTTTTTAATTTGCTGGTAGTTTTGCGGGGAATTCCAGCTTTAAAGCGGTGTTGGCTGCAAGTCCTGCGTTATTTCCGGCTCATTACCGAGAGTAGTGCCCGCGCATAATACGCCAAACATTTTAGCCGTGAGCTTCAGCTATTTCGACGCGGCGATTATGCGCTTCTGCACTTCAACGCCGTCAGCGGGTAATTCCTTACAACCCTGTTTTCTAGTTGCAGTGTTGATTTTGAACCCGTGAAACCAGTCGCTATTTCCGAGGCGAAATCAGGTTCATCTTTTCAATACTGCATAACAAGGCGTTCAAACCCGTTCGCGCTACGCTGCTCACTGGACGGCACTACGTGCCGCCGTTTAACTTGAAGTTATCTATCTTTTGAAAGTTTTAGTTGTACAACCAATTGTACATTTCGTTGACTGAGCTATACTTGTACCATAAGTTGCACAGTTAACGGAGCCTTTATGCAAGTCGTTTCATTTACAGAAGCACGCAACAATCTTAAATCAGTTTTAGATCAAGTGGTTAATGATGCTGACTGTACCATTATCACTCGTCGTGATGCTGAAGATGCTGTGGTGATGTCTCTTGATTATTACAACAGCCTCATGGAAACCGTTCATCTATTAAAGTCGCCAGCTAATGCTGCTCATTTGGCGAAATCAATCGCGCAATACCGTAATAATCAGACTCAAGAGAGAGATCTGATTGATGAGTAGATTACTGACTTGGACTGACGAAGCTTGGAATGATTATCTTTATTGGCAAAACCAAGACAAAAAAACGCTAAAACGCATCAATAAAATTATCGAAGATATCAAACGGTCGCCGTTTGAAGGCATTGGAAAACCAGAACCATTAAAAATGAATCTATCAGGTTTTTGGTCTCGCCGCATTGATGACACCAATCGCCTTGTTTATGCAGTAGAAGATAACCGTTTCACGATCATTTCTTGTCGTTATCACTATGAATAAAGGCTGAAACTAAACGATAGATAACAAAATTTTAATGTCGGATGGCACTACGTGCCACCGCATAAAACGAAGTTATGCCTAAAAGCACTCTTTGATTAAATTTCAGCTAAGAATTCTGGAATTTGAAAAGCTAATTCTGGCTGAGCGTTTATCCCAGCCAGCGATATTTTTGATTATTCGTTACGTGGGCCATCTTCAATGTGCGTGATCACACCATTTTCGACTGTTACCAACGCCATGAATTTATCTTTCCCCATATCAATGGTGAAAATTTCACCTGTTTGAATGACGGATTTCGTGCCATTTTCATTCTTTGTGACAGTTGTTTTGACATCTGTGCTTATCGGTGTGCCGCATTTCATCAGCATTTCTGATTTGGTATCTCCTACCGAAATGATTGAACTACCACACCGCATTGCCCCTTCTGCCAACACAGACGTTGAAAGCAGCATTCCGACCAGCAATAACCCGATTTTCTTCATTATTGTTCCAATAGTTGATCATTTGACGCTGACATTTATAGGCTTTAATTTCACAAAAGAAAACTCAAATGAATCAATTTTATTCGTTGTTTCCCAGAAACTTACAAAAATTTAAGACAATTTATCATCAGGTTTCATTTGCCAATAAAAGCGTCATTCGGCATCATGAAAATATGTTAATGACATTAGGCTTACTGTGGTTTTGGCATCCGGCGCGTCAATAGTCGGTGCGGTAGCGTTTCTCTTTTATAGCTGACATTTCAGCATTAAGAACATTAAGAGCAAAAGCGCATAACAAGGCGTTCAACGCCGTTCGCGTTGCTCACTGGACTGGTCTCCGCTTCGCTACGCCCAGCCCGTTAACTTGAAGTTAGGTAATAAAAACAGATTCCGTTTTTGCGGCGGATTTGAGCCCTAGAGCGGCTAGTCGGATAGCCCAGTGGTGTTTGCGGCTCACTTCCTGAGCGTGGGTTGCCTCGCGCAACACATGAATTCACGTAATTTGGCAAACTGAAAGCCTGCACTGGTTACGTTTCGGCAACCATCGGCGCCGTCAGTGTGTACCCCTAAAGCGGCTCATCATCGGGGCGCAGTTTTTTTGGCGGTCAGTCCCCGTTCGTTGAATAAGTTTGTCGATGTTTCAGCAGATTTCGTTGATTCAACACTGTCGGCGAGTCATCCGAGCGGTTGTTTGTGGCAGGCACAGCGAAAACTGAAAGCCCGTGGCACCAGTTAGCCAACTTTATTGTTGATTTTAAATCACTTTTTCTTTGTTCATACCTAACAAAAATTTAAAGTTGGACAGCACTACGTGCTGCCACTTAAATCGAAGTTAGGTAATAAAAACGGCTTCATTGTTGGCGGTGAATTCAAGCCTTAAAGCGGCTAGTCGGATAGTCCTGTGGTGTTTACGGCTCACTTCCTGAGCGTGGGTTGCCTCGCGCAACACATGAATTCACGTGTGGTGGCAAACTGAAAGCCTGCACTGGTTACGTTTCGGCAACCATCGGCGCCGTCAGTGTGTACGCCTAAAGCGGCTCATCATCGGGGCGCGGTTGTTTGTGGCAAGCACGGCGAAAACTGAAAGCCCGTGGCACCAGTTAGCCAACTTTATTGTTGATTTTAAATCACTTTTTCTTTGTTCATACCTAACAAAAAATTAATGTGGGACCACTTCGTGGCCCCATAATTCGAAGTTAGGCGGTTTGTTTTTTAACCAATTTTCCGTGTTGAATTTGAGCCTTAAAGCGGTGAAACATCTGAGTTCTGTGTTTTTACGGTTCAGTACCTGAGCGTGGGTTGCCTCGCGCAACACATGAATTTACGTTTATATTCTGACATCAAGCCTGCTCTGGTTACGTCTTCGGCAACCATCAACGCCGTCAGTGTGTGTTCCTTCAGAGCACAATAAGCGGTGTGGGCCCTCGCCGCGGCGGGTTTTACGGTTGAGCATCGTTTGCTAAATTGGTTTCAGTGTAAATTCATCATTGTGCGTTTATTCAACTCTCTCGGTGTGTTGCACGAGAAAATTGCGTCAGTTTTTTAGGTTGTTCAGGCAAATAGCCCATTCCCTTTTTGCGTTTGCCTAACAAATATTTAATGTCGGATGGCACTGCGTGCCACCGCATAAAAAGAAGTTAGGCGCTTAATCAAGCACTCTCACATGGATATCAAAGTGAAATATTATTATTTAGTGTGCTTTTTATGTTATGTATTTAGTTTCAATTCACTCGCAGAATATGTAGATAATCACTGCGCGAGTGAAGATATCGAGATTATAAAAAAACAACTGAATATATCTAATTTTGCGCCAAGAAATAATGGTGGAGTGATTATTTCATCTGCATGTAAGCAATGGAGTTATAACAAAAATCATCTAATTACCGCATTTGCATATGACTCCGGCAATGAAGAGCAAAAGGATTTGTACGTTTCTATTATTGATAAAAATAATCGCCATATCATTCACAGCCTAAAATCAACAATAAATGAAGATTCAACTGTCGCTGTCGGCCCTTTCAGTCTCAAATTAGATACAGCCAAATATCAATTAAGTGATAACTTAAGGGCTTTCGGTTTGCGTTTCTATAGTTCAGCCTTAGGTCCAAGCTGTGGAAGTGGCTATCAAAATGATCAACTTACGCTTTATATTCCTGATGGAGAATATTTGCGACCCGTTCTTACTCTAAATACAGCCGTACAGCGATGGCTAAAAGGATGTCCTGCTGAAGTCAGTGATTCGTTAGTTGAAGAAGCAACATTAACTATTAGTGTCGCTAATACAAGCTCAAATGGTTTTCATGATTTAATAGTAACCGCGAAAATTATGACTAGCTCCCCTAGCGTTGAGCCCAAACATAAAATCGAACATTATGTCCTTCACTACAATGGTCATTCATACCAAAGCTTACCTCAACGCCCGTGGTGGTTAGATTTCTAATATTGGCAGCGCCTAACAAAAACTTGGTGTGGGATTGCTACGCAACCCCACAAGTAAAAGTTATAAGTTTGGAGAAAAATAGTTGCCAAATTGCCAGTGCGACAAATACGAAGATCTGGAGATGCTTAGAAAAGTTATATCCAATCGCATTAAAGAATCAAAAGACCTAAAAAAGAAGCTCAAAGAAATAGCTAAGTCCGAAGACAAAGAGCATCAATTGTGGGTTTGCGAATCCTGTGGCCAAACTTGGCAAAGTAGCCGGGCTTGGAACTGGGGGAACGATCTATATTTATTTAAAGTTCCTCCGGTTTTTTTAGATGAGTGGTTAAAACAACCGTATGTGCAACCGGATGAGCTGCTAATTTACGTAGGAGGCCTAAGTGAGTTCCTTAAACAAGGGTTCGAAAAAGGAGAAGAAAAATGCAAAAAAGACGGTTGCGCAGACAAGACGATAAAAGGCTTGGCTATATGCTTGAAACATCATATTGAAAGTCTTCAAAAGGTTCGCTTACTACCGCAAGAACCTGTTGGCCGTTGGTTTAAACCATATATTGAAGAAAACTTTAAGCCAAACTTATAACAATGCCTTCAACTTGGACCTCGGGACGCTACGCGCCCCTCGTCCAGTTAAGGCAGAAGTTAGGTAATTAATTTTCTTAACTTTTTTGTGGTGAATTAAAGCCTTAAAGCGGTGGGTATGTGGGTTCAGTGGTGTTTGCGGCTCACTGCCGGTGAAATGGTTGCCTTGCATAACTCATGACATCACTGCCCGTGTGTAATTCAATGCCGCACTGGTTATGTCTTCGGCAACCTTCAAGGCCGTCGGTGTGTACGCCTGGAGCGGCTCATCATCCGGGCATTGTGTTTTTGGCAACCCCTGCCCGTTCACTAAATAAGTTAATTTGAAATACCCGCCAATTTCGTTGTTTCAACATCGTCGGCGGGTAATTCCGAGCGGTGGTTTGAAGCTGGCGCAGTGAAAAACTGAAAGTCCGTGCACCAATAAGTTGGTTCTGTGGTGAAGAATAAATGGCCTTTCCTTTATTCTCCTACCTAACAACTAATTCAAACCCGTTCGCTTTGCTCACTGGACGGCACTGCGTGCCGCCGTTTAATTAAAAGTTATGCCTAAAAGCATTCTTCGATAAAACCTCAGTCTCAGCTTTTACTGACTGAGGTCATCCCTACTCAATGAGCTTCATCACTCATTCCGTGGGCCATCTTCGATATGTGTGATAACTCCATTTTCTATGGTTACCAATGCCACAAATTTATCTTTGCCCATATCCATAGTGAATATTTCACCCGTTTGAACAACAGACTGTGTACCATTTTCATTTTTAATCAGTGTCGTTTTTACATCCGTGCTCATTGGCGTTCCACATTTCATCAACATTTCAGTTTTAGTGTCGCCCACTGAAATAATGGAACTACCACACCGCATTGAGCCTTCTGCCAGCGCAGGCATTGAGAGCAACATTCCAACCAGTAATAACCCAGTTTTACTCATTATTGTTCCTAAAGTTGTTCATCGGGCGCTTACATTTATATGCCTTAAGCTAACAAAATAAAACTCATATGAATCATTTTTTTGTTTTAGAACCCGCGGAATTAACCTCACATAAAACCATGCGCTATCAGGTTTCATTTGCCAACAACAGTACCATTCGGCATCATAGAAAAATGATCAAATCCTTACACATTCTGTGTTTATGGCCTCTGGCTTGTTGAAAGTCAGTGCGGTAGCCATGTCTTATAAAAGCAAGAGCGCATAACAAACGGTTCAACACCGTTCGCGTTGCTCACTGGACTGCACCGCTACGCGGTTGCAGCCTGTTAACCGAGCAGTTATATGTTTAATCAAAATAAATTTGGGGTCTAAATGACTTATTCAGATGTAAAAAAACTTGGTGAAGGTGGATTTGCAATTGTTATGCAAGTTCAAGAAGATAGTACCGGTGTTAATTTCGCAAAAAAAATATATTCTCCTCAGAAACATTTGGTAACAGTAGTGGGAGATGAACATTTAAAAAAACGATTTAAACGTGAAGTTCGTTATCAAAAAAGTCTAAATCACCCCAATATTGTCCAAATTGTTGAAGAAAATTTAGATGATGAGCCTCCATCATTTATTATGCCTTTGGCAATAGGGACTATGAGTGATGATATAAAGACCAGACAACAAACAGGCTGGGATCCTAAAAAATCATTATTTGATATATTAGCCGGCTTAGAAGCACTGCATGCTGCGGGTTTTGTTCATAGAGATCTTAAACCTGCTAATGTTTTAAAATTTAATAATAACGGTTCAATAGATTATGCCATTTCTGACTTTGGCTTGATAACTGGTGATCATGGCGATTCTACAACATTAACAGGTTCAAATGATGGAGGCGGTACTCCTAATTATGCCGCACCTGAATTACTTAGAGGGTTTAAGACGGCTACTCATCTAGCTGATATATATTCATTTGGTGCAATCCTACATGACATATATAGTAATAACACTATAAGAATTCCATACACTGAATTAAATATTCCTGGTGAATTAGGCCCAATCATAACAAAATGTACTAAATCACTTCCTATTCGTCGTTACTCAAACATAAGCGCTCTCAGAGAAGATTTATATAATGTGTTAAATACAACCACGATCACATTTAATTCCTCAGATGAAAAAATGGTTGTAGATTTACTTAACCTAAAAAATGAGTTGACAGAATCAGAATGGGATAGTGTTTATACAATTCTTGATTATAATATTGATAAAAAAAATAATATTCACAATATTTTTTCTTCTCTTCGAGAATCACATATAAAGCAACTATCAATTGAATCTCCTGAGTTACTTGTCGCAGTTGGTGTCATGTTTGCTGATTTTATAAACAACAATGCATTTAATTTTGATTATTGCGACATACTGGCAAGTAAGGCAGGTTTATTTTATGAATTGGGTGATATACAACTAAAAGCTAAAATTGCGTTAGCAACACTAGAACTGGGTACTTCTCACAATCGCTGGTATGTTGAAAGAAAATTTGTTTCAATGGTTGGGGTAGACATTCCTGAACAGCTCGCAAAACGAATAGCAATTGAGATTGATGTTCAAGAGTTTGAATTTAAAAGAAAATTCTCCCACCTGAGCAGTTCGATTGGAGTCGAAATTGAAATACTACATCCTATACTTCAGAAAAAACTAAATGACATTTGATAAATACATTACAAGCAGTTTTAGTCATGAGGGTCGTAAAAAGGACAATCAAGACAACATCTTGATTAAGGATCTAGGAGACTCACGTTTACTTTTAGCAATTGCAGATGGTATGGGTGGGCAAACAGGAGGCAAAATCGCCTCATCGGTCGCTATCGAGTCCTTAAAATCATTTGTCGATTTCAATATTGAAATCAGATGGAATGTTATTTATGACAAAATACAAAAAGATTTAGAAACATATATAACTGAACACCCCGACTTAGAAAAAATGGGTACCACGTTAACAGCATGTCTAATAGATAAAGATTATGTTTCATTTGCTCACGTAGGTGACACTCGTTTATATCACTTAAGAGATAATGGCATAATTTCAATAACAAAAGACCAAACTGAATTACAAAAATTAATCGACGATAAAGTTATCACAAAATCTGTTGCAAAAAATTATCCAAGAAAAAACATCTTATTATCTGTTATGTCTGCTAGGAGACCATATACATTACAAACTGGTTACTTTCGCATCCAAAATAATGATCGTTTATTGTTATCTACTGATGGTGCTTATTCATTAATAAGTAAAAAAGAACTCCGAGACTTGTCGATAAAAGAGCCAAAACTAGATTTATTATGTGAAAAAATCAAAAATACTATTGAACACAAAAATATTAAAGATGATTATTCTGTCATCTTATTCCAGCTAAAAAACATATAACAAAAACTTAGTGTGGGATTGCTACGCAACCCCACAAGTCAAAGTTAGATTTACCAACAAACATATGTGAACTACATGCTTATTTTTCTATCTATCATAGTTATCCTATTCGCTGGCTTCACTCAGGGTCTCACGAGTTTTGGTTTCGCGCTGATTTCAATGCCATTACTTTCTAAACTCGTTCCGTTGCAAGAAGCCGTTCCATTAGTCGTCATCATGAGCTGTATTATTAACATCATGCTTCTGATCCAAACTTGGCGACATGTTCAACTGACTCGAGTTTGGTTATTAATCTCGGCTAGTTTAGTCGCAGCTCCACTTGGTACTTATTTATTGCTCTATGTCGATTCTGATTATTTGAAACTGGCGGCGGGTATTTTGATTTCTAGTTTTGCTTTATTACTCATCGGCAATAAGTCCTTTCCGATTAAACATGAACGCTTAGCCTATTTTCCTGTTGGTTTCTTGAGTGGTTTACTCAACGGTAGCATTTCCATGAGTGGACCACCTGTTGTTTTATTCTTATCAAACCAAGGGGTTTCTAAAGAGGTTTTTCGTGCCAATGGCACTGCTATGGGGGTGATCCTTAATTCTTTCACGATTGCTGGCTTCTATACCACAGGCCTGATCAATCATGATGTAAAGGCACATCTAAGTTGGTTAGTTCCAGGTTTGATTATTGGCGGGTTTATTGGTGCAAAATCCATTCATCATATCAATGAACCTGTATTCAAGAAGTTATCTCTTTATCTTATTCTCATTTCTGGTGTGCTGACCGCCTGTTTAGCCATGAAATCATTAGCGTAAGGTTAATCTAACAAAAACTTAATGGCGGACAGCACTACGTGCTGCCCCATAAGTAATAGTTAGGTAATTAATTTTCTTAACTTTTTTGCGGTGAATTAAAGCCTTAAAGCGGTGGGTATGAGGGTTCAGTGTTGTTTGCGGCTCACTGTCGGTGAAATGGTTGCCTCGCATAACTCATGACATCACTGTCGGTGTGTAATTCGATGCCGCACTGGTTATGTCTTCGGCAACCTTCAAGGCCGTCGGTGTGTACGCCTGAAGCGGCTCATCATCCGGGCGTTGTGTTTTTGGCAACCACTGCCCGTTCACTAAATAAGTTAATTTGAAATGCCAGCCAATTTCGTTGTTTCAACATCGTCGGCGGGTAATTCCGAGCGGTGGTTTGAAACTGGTGCAATGAAAAACTGAAAGTCCGTGCACCAATAAGTTGGTTCTGTGGTGAAGAATAAGTGGCCTTTCCTTTATTCTCCTACCTAACAAAAAGTTCAAACACGTTCGCGTTGCTCACTGGACGGCACTACGTGCCGCCGTTTAACTAACAGTTAGGTAATTAATTTTCTTAACTTTTTTCCGGTGAATTAAAGCTTTAAAGCGGTGGGTATGAAGGTTCAGTGTTGTTTGCGGCTCACTGCCGGTGAAATGGTTGCCTTGCATAACTCATGACATCACTTCCGGTGTGTAATTCAAGTCTGCACTGGTTATGTCTGCGGCAACTGTCAAGGCCGTCGGTGTGTATGCCTGGAGCGGCTCATCATCCGAGCGCTGTCGTTTGTGGCAATTACTTCCCGTTTTCTGAATAATTTCGGTGAAACATAACGTCAACAGGCCTTTTCAAGCTCGTCGGCGGGTAATTCCGAGCGGTGGTTTGAAGCTGAAGCAGTGAAAATGGGAAGTCCGTGTACCAGTTAGCTGTATGGGTGAAGAATAAATGACAGCACCTTTGTTCTCCTACCTAACAAAAAGTTCAAACCCGTTCGCTGCGCTCACTGGACGGCACTACGTGCCGCCGTTTAACTAACAGTTATGTGTTTATCGGTTTCGGAGATTTCTATGGTTGATGGTTATTCCATTTCTGATGACAAAAACAAATTAGATGTTCAGGTTATTCATCATTTCCTGAGCCATTCATACTGGGCTAAAAATATTCCTGTCGATACCGTTCAACGCTCCATTGATAACTCTTTTTGTGTGGGTATTTATGCTGCTTCAGGCACCCAAGTTGCCTTTGCCCGTGTCATTACTGATTTTGCTACTTTTGCTTATCTCGGCGATGTTTTTGTCGTTGAAAATCACCGAAAGAAAGGATTAAGTAAGTGGTTAGTTAAGTTCATTATTGAACATCCATTGCTGCAAGGATTACGTAGATTGTTGCTGGTGACTGCTGATGCACATGGCCTCTATCAACAATTTGGGTTCCAGCCTATTACTCAATCTGAAAATTATCTGAGTATTCATAACCCGAATATCTATTTGAATACCTAACGAGGCAGTTATGCTTGAAATGCGACCAAACTGTGAATGCTGCGATAAAGACTTATCACCTGAAGCAACAGACGTGCTGATTTGTTCGTTTGAATGTACTTTCTGTGTCGCCTGTGCAAAAAATTATCTTCATGATCAATGCCCGAATTGTGGTGGTGAGTTAGTTCGACGCCCTCGCCGCCCAGCAGAAAAACTGGCTAACAATCCGGCTTCGATTAAACGAATTTTTAACCCAGCTCTGCGAAATAAAAACACATAACAAAAACTTAATGGCGGACAGCACTTCGTGCTGCCCCATAAGTAATAGTTATGTTTTTAGTCGAGATATTGTGATCATGGATGTAAACAGCAAAGTAGCGTCAGTCACATTCAACGGTCAGCCATATACCCGCACGAAAATTATTGGGTTTTAATTGGTAAAACGGGCTACATCCGACAACGTCTGTTAATTCAGTTTGATGATAACTTAACTATCCTTGGTTTAATCTGTCATAACCCTGTACCCAATAGTATGTTGATTTTTGTATCTGATTTTAAAATTATATGGTCGATATCAATAGCGTAAATAATGATGAATATATGCACATATTGGAATAATTTTCATGATGCACAAATCCAAAAGATCCAACCTCATGCAAATGGCGATTTAACAATATTTATCAGAAAACCAATATTCAACTCAGATCTTATCACATATAAAAATTTGATTCTGAATCTACAAAATTGTGACTTATTCACTTATGAACGTTATGTCAGTGCTGATATGTCTACCACGTATGACAGATACGCAAATATTGAGTCTTTATCACCTCCAATCACAATTTTATCTTGCAGAAAAAAAGCTGATTATATTGAAATTGATGATATATGTGGGTTGATATTGTTGAGATATGAACATTTAACTATTTCACGCAAAAATGACATATAACCATATTTTTAACCGAGCAAAACATAACAAAAACTTGGTGTGGGATTGCTTCGCAACCCCACAAGTAAAAGTTAGGCAACCTTGATGGTTTTCTTTTAAGAAATCGAATAACTCAATATGTGAATTTTATGTCGCTATTAAAAAACTCAACCAAATTTGTTTGTTTTTCTCTTATCTCCATTAATTTCAATGCAACAGCAGAAATTTTAAATTTATGCAGCAATGATGAAAACATCATTTTCAGCTGTGTAACTAAGAAAAAAATCATTTCGATATGTGAAATTAAACAACAAGCAAACCAATCTAAAATCCAATACAGATTTGGTACTTCAAACAGAATTGATTTCGCGTATCCAGACGACTTAAGTCATTACAAACCATCTTCATTTACTCGTTCCTTTACAAAGTGGGATAATGGTAGTGCATCTCTATTCATTAATTTCAAAAATGGTAAATATACCTACACAATTTACTCCGATCTCGTTATCGGTGAAACTGAAGCAATGAATGAAGATAAAACAGGTGAATATGGCCATCACGCGGGAATAACTGTAAATCGAAATGAAAAAGAAATAAGTGATATTAAATGCAACACTGATATACCAAATGTGGCTGATCCTTGGGATGTGATAAAAACACTGGAACCTTTAATTCCAAATACAGATCAGTAAATTAAATTTTAATTAGCGGCTTATAGGTAAAGGTTTGCCTAACAAAAATTTGGTGTGGGATGCTATCGCACCCCACAAATAAAAGTTAGGTAATAAAAACAGATTCCGTTTTTGCGATGAATTCGAGCCTTAAAGCGGCTAGTCGGATAGCCCAGTGGTGTTTGCGGCTCACTTCCTGAGCGTGGGTTGCCTTGCATAACTCATGAATTCACGTTCAGTGTGTAATTTTAGTCTGCACTGGTTATGTCTGCGGCAACCTTCAAGGCCGTCGGTGTGTATGCCTGGAGCGGCTCATCATCCGGGCGTGGCGTTTTTGGCAACCACCGCCCGTTCACTAAATAAGTTCATTTGAAATGCCAGCCAATTTCGTTGTTTCAACATCGTCGGCGGGTAATTCCGAGCGGTGGTTTGAAGCTGGCGCAGTGAAAAAACTGAAAGTCCGTGCACCAATAAGTTGGTTCTGTGGTGAAGAATAAATGGCCTTTCCTTTATTCTCCTACCTAACAAAAAGTTCAAACACGTTCGCGTTGCTCACTGGACGGCACTACGTGCCGCCGTTTAACTAACAGTTAGGTTTTTATCATATTCACGAGAATAGACTATATGATTGTATCTTCACTTGAAGGATTTATTGATGCAATTCAGCCGTTTGAAAATGTATGGTTTAGAGGTGTTGCATCACCAAAATATGAGTTAAAACCAAGAGTCCATTGGGATAAAATAGATAAATCATGTGAAGAAAATCTAATCTATGGATTTCTCAGAGATCAGTTTAGATATCATACATCAAGTAATAATAACCCATGGTATATGTACGCACTGATGCAACATCATGGGTTACCAACTCGTCTTCTCGATTGGAGCAAATCCCCTCTTGTTGCTCTATATTTTGCTTTAACGCAAAACAAAATAGATGAAGCTGATAATCATAGAGTTTGGATTTTAAACCCATACGAGTTGAATAACTATTTCACTGGAAATTCTAATGTGTTTTGCCCATCTCAAATGAGCAACGCAATGCGCTATATTGAGCGAGAGGTTTATTTCGATGCTGAAAATAACGAAGTAAAACGTTCAGAATTAGGTAAACTAAAATTATTATTTGATTCCTATTTACCAAGTAATCTGGTTGATTCACTCCCTCATCGATTAGTTGCACATCCATTCGCGATTGAAACTATTCCACTTGATGCCAGAATGTCCGCTCAACAAAGTGTTTTTTCTATTCACGGCACTGATGATAGAAGTTTAGATAAATTACTTGATAACAACATTCTGACCCATGTTGATATTGACGTTCATAGCAATACAAAAATATTAAACCAATTAAATAAGATAGGTATCACTGAAGATACAATCTTCTGTGATTTAGACTCACTTGCTAAACGTTTACGTCGTGAGCAAAATTTAAAATAAACCTAACAAAATTTTAATGTCGGACTGCACTACGTGCAGCCGCATAAAACGAAGTTATGTAATTAATTTTCTTAATTCTTTTTTGGTGAATTCGAGCCTTAAAGCGGTGAGTAAGAGGGTTCCGTGTTGTTTGCGGCTCACTTCCTGCGAGTGGGGTTGCTTACGCATAACAGTTTTCAATATCAACGTGTTTAACTGGGTTTTGTGCTTCGTTATGACTGCAGCAACCCATCAGCCCCGTCGTGAGTACGCCCAAAGCGGCTCATCATCCGGGCGTAGTGTTTTGAACAACCACTGCCCGTTTGCTGAATAATTTCAGTGAAATACAAATCCTGCAGGTTGTTTCAAGGCCGTCAGTGAGTAATTCCAAGCGGTTGATGATGCAAGTGACATTCATGAATTCAGATTTTGTGACACCAATAGCTAACGTGGTGTTAAATTCTAGTCTGTGAAACCACTAGCCAATGCAGCGTTGAATTTGAGCTATTTTTTTTCAATCTATACATAACAAAATTTTAATGGCGGATGGCTCCGCCACCGCATAAAACGAAGTTATGTAATTTCTGAAGTTATTGTGTGACCGTTGCAAGGCGGGTCATTTGATAAACCTTATTCACGGTTTCTTTTTGAAATTCACCTACGTATTGATCGCCATATCGAACATCTATATCAAAATATGGTGAATATAAAACAGCAACTTCTTGATCAATGATTGCTGGTGAATTCTGGTTCCTCTGTGGATCTGCATCTTCTGTTGTCAGGAGCAACATAGGTTTCAGTAACGGCATAAATGACATTAACTTGGTGACATATAACTTCCTGAGCTCTACTGGCAATGCTGTTAGTGCTGCACGATCATAAATCGCATCGATCATACCCAGATTTGAGCCTTTTAATAAAAATATATCGCCACAATAAATGCTGATCCGGCCATGTCGCCACACAGTGAAGTTTCCGACGCGTGTTTTCTTTGGTTTGAGGTTATTTTCCACGAAAAAAGCTTTCACAGCGATTGCACTTAGTTCTATCCCAATCACTTGAAATCCTTCTGCGGCTAACCAAATCATATCGTTACTTTTCCCACATAAAGGGACCAACACTCTACCCATTGTAGGGATATCGAGTTTATGCCAGTGATCTTGCAATTGTTGATTTACTAAAACTTGATGAAAATCCGTCTGGCTGTTTTTCCACATGGCGAGCCATAGATCATTATCTACTGATGTCAACATACCAATTCCTTCTGTTGTGATCCGTACAATGTCTGGTTGTCAGCATCTTTATTTGATGCAAAGTGAAATGTAAAAATGAAGCGCAACGTCGCGCAATGATTGGTCTGGTGCTAGTTTGTTACTGTCGAATTCAGGTTAATTTAAAAACATATATCAATATTGCATCAAGAATCAGTCCAACGCGTATCCGCTTAGACTGGTTATTGTTGCTGATTAGGTCAATTACATAACAAAAACTTAATGACGGACAGCACTGCGTGCTGCCCCATAAGTAATAGTTAGTTTTTTACTTTTTCCATAGCAATACCCCTATGAGACTCATTGTCTGCTACAACTATTGATAATCCTTATACAAATATCCCATCGAGGTCATTATGAATGTTGAACAATATATCGCGGATGTTGTCCACAAAGAGCCTCATAGAAGTAGAAAATGGTTGATGGCTATCATTGGCATTGCCTGTGTCATGCTCACGTTTATTATCGCGGCTGGTGTTTGTCTTTTCCGCCCTGATGTCGCTCAACAAATCAGCGTTCTGAGTGGGCAGGTGATCACATTCCTCGGAGCCCTTGTCGGTGCATATACTACGGGTCAAAGTTTCGTTGACTGGAAGATGCAGGACAATATCTCCTCAATGAATTCATCCTCCGTTGAGCACAAAGATATTGAACTCACCGAACGCAAAGTCGACCTTCAGTCTCGGGCAAAGGAGGATGATTATGCAGCTGAATGATGCCAGCATGAATCTTATCCTACGTTTCGAAGTCGGTGGTGGCGAACCTTACTATGATAAATACCTTCGCTTTCCCACCTGGCCTGAAGGTCAGTCCGGCATCACTATCGGCGTCGGCTATGATATGGGTTATAACACGGCTTCAACCATTTCTGATGATTGGGGTCAAGTTCTCAATAAAAGTTACATTGACCAACTATTACCCTGTGCACAGAAAACCGGCACAGCAGCACAATCTCTTCTCAGCTCTGTAAAAAATATCGACATCCCGTGGTCTGCGGCTTTTAGTGTTTACAACAATGTTACTATTCCAAAATTCTGGAAGTTAACGTGTTCGACATTTCCTGGTATTGAAAATTGTGATCCCAACTGTCAAGGCGCATTGCTGTCACTGGTGTTTAATCGAGGCACCAGCATGAAGGGCGACTCCCGACTTGAGATGCGAAATATCAAAGATTTAGTTCCTAAAAAAGATTATAAAAATATTGCCGCGCAAATTCGTGCAATGAAGCGGATCTGGAAAGGAACAAGCATTGAACAAGGCATGTCTCGACGAAGAGATGCTGAAGCAGACTTGGTTCTCGCATCAGCTAATTAATGTGTTGATTCAAAAAAACTAACAAAATTTTAATGTCGGATGGCACTATGTGCCACCGCATAAAACGAAGTTAGGTTTTAACTATTATAGGTAATAATATGAATTTGTCAGATTTATCAAGTTACGCCACTTTAGGACTTGGGATTCCAACAGTATTAATATGGCTAGGAAATTTTATTCGCTGGATTAGAAATAAATATAAAGTTGCTTTATCTGAAGAAGTTAAATCTCGAAAGACAGCATCATCCTTACTAAATGAGGCAAAGTCGACAGAGAATAAGCATGAACTATATTCATACATAACACTTCAAACCATGAAGTTCAATAATAGAAAAATACAGCATCATATTGATGTAAAGTTTAGCAATCTATTTACCTTTATCTTGTTAATAATATTTATATTGCTATTTAAATTCAATTACATCGATATTCATGATACTTCATTCTTATTCCTTATGATAACTTTCATCACATATCTAACATCATTAATCATCCATCGATACTATTTATTTAAAATAAATAAAATCGAAAATGGTTTCATAGATGGCATAATGGAAGAAATAGTAAAAAACAAACTATGATTCCAAACCTAACAAAATTTTAATGTCGGATGGCACTCCGTGCCACCGCATAAAACGAAGTTAGGTAATAAAAGCGGCGTCATTGTTGGCAGTGAATTCAAGTCTTAAAGCGGCTAGTCGGATAGCCCAGAGGTGGTTGCAGCTCACTTCCTGAGCGTGGGTTGCCTCACGTAACACATGAATTCACGTTGATTAGGCAAACTGAAAGCCTGCACTGGTTACGTTTCGGCAACCATCGACGCCGTCAGTGTGTACGCCTAAAGCGGCTCATCATCGGGACGCGGTTGTTTGACGCTGGCGCAGTGAACACTGAAAGTCCGTGAAACCAATTAGCCAGCCTGTTGGTTGCTAATAAACTGCTTTTTCTTTGTTCATACCTAACAAAAATTTAAAGTCGGACAGCACTACGTGCTGCCACTTAAATCGAAGTTATAATTTTCTAGAAACTCAGCATTAGGAGTCAAGATTGGATCAATTAGTGATCGTGGTTATTTTTATTTTAATGCCGGGAATCGTTGCTGCGATAATTGCCGACAAGATAACATCACATTCCAAATGGGATAGCTTTAAATTTGTACTTTACTCTTTAATGCTAGGTGTCATGTCATACGCACTATTACAAATACTCTTATATTTTCATGATGCGTATTTAGCTTTAAAAATAAATCACATAATAGATACCAAACAACAAAGTTTTAATGTTAGCTTTAATTTTAAAGATCTCTCTTGGACAAATTTAAGTATATGGAGTAGTGCTCTTGATGGGGGTAAAAAATTAGTTGCATGGGAAATTTGTTCCGCAACATTTTTATCTGTCTTTGTGGCTTTTTTTGCATCATGGTTGATAAATTTTAAAATATTCAACAAAATAGCACAAAAAATAAAAGTATCATCAAAATTCGGTGATGAAAACTTGTACTCCTATTATCTTAATGCTCAAGAAATTGATTGGGTTTACATAAGGGATTTAGAGCATAATTTAACTTATCAAGGTCGTATTGTATCTCATTCTGAAAATGATAAGATTCAAGAATTAGTTCTATCTGATGTTTCAGTATACGACTCTAACGATTCATGTCTGTTATATGAAATCCCTACTATATATTTAGCAAAAGAAATAGGGAAGTTTGTCATTGAAGCAATTCCAGCAAATAACTTGAGGTGATTTATGACCAATAAGAGACCGCAGCCATTAAATGAAGGGTACACGCGAGATGTTCAAAAAGGTAGTGTTAAACCGCAAGGTAGAGCCGATGTAAAACCCGTTGCACCGCCTCCCCCCATGAAACCAACAAAAAAAGAATAATCAAATTATAACAAAAACTTAAAGGTGGACGGCATTACATGCCGCCACTTAAGTCGAAGTTAGGTAATAAAAACGGCTCATTGTTGGCGGTGAATTCAAGCCTTAAAGCGGCTAGTCGGATAGTCCTGTGGTGTTTGCGGCTCACTTCCTGAGCGTGGGTTGCCTCGCGCAACACATGAATTCACGTGTGGTGGCAAACTGACTGCCTGCACTGGTTACGTTTCGGCAACCATCAACGCCGTCAGTGTGTACGCCTAAAGCGGCTCATCATCAGGGCTCGACGTTTTTAGCAACCACTGCTCGCTCATTAAATGAGCCAATTTGAGAATTCAGTCAATTTCGTTGATTCAATATTGTCGGCGAGTAATTCC
This sequence comes from uncultured Tolumonas sp., assembly GCF_963676665.1. NCBI lineage: Bacteria > Pseudomonadati > Pseudomonadota > Gammaproteobacteria > Aeromonadales > Aeromonadaceae > Tolumonas > uncultured Tolumonas sp. The sequence continues at coordinate 666,388 of NZ_OY781371.1, read as the reverse complement.
AAGCGGTTGTTTGATGCTGGCGCAGAGATAAACTGAAAGTCTGTGTCACCAATTAGCCAGCTTTATGGTTGATAATGAACTGTTTGTTCTTTGTTCATACCTAACAAATAATTCAAACACGTTCACTTCGTTCACTGGACGGCACTGCGTGCCGCCGTTTAATTAGAAGTTATGTTTTTAAAGAAATTACTCTTGTTTATTCAATAGGTTAAATATTGGTTCACATGCTTTTATCTGAAACATCTAAAGCCAAATTATTGCTGTGGCTTGACGCTGAAATGTCATCGCCTAATGAACATCAAATCCTTCTGGCTTACGATTTCATTGAGCAATACATGACTGACCATGGCTTCTTGCTTGATGTTCCGCGATTGCGACATTTTATCCTTGCTCATATTCACACCAGCTCCATCACTCAGGCTGACATTGAGTTCACTATTGATAACAAAATTCAGTTACTCATTGATATCTTAGACATGAATAAATTGGCCCGTATTAGTTCGTTTCACATGCTAAACAACCCCATTGAGTAAACAGGTAAGCCTTTGTGAAAACAGATTTCGGTCGTTTTTTATTCATTAAACCGTGACGCTAAAATGCGTCCAATTCATGCTGTTTTTCCTGTACCTTTTCGTGTTTTGATAAAACCACCCTACTCTTTTTTACACGACTGCTCAGGTTCCATTTGCCAATATCAGAGCCTTTCGGCATCATATTCATATGAAAAACATGCGTTTTATCATTACTCTTTTGGCTCTGGCCTTTGTTCAGGTCTGGCGGTAGCTTTGTCGCTTAAAAACACAAGCGAAAAGGTCAGGTTAAACACGTTCATTGTTGAAAACATAACAAAAATTTAAAGTTGGACAGCACTACGTGCTGCCACTTAAATCGAAGTTAGGTAATTAATTTTCTTAACTTTTTTGCGGTGAATTAAAGCCTTAAAGCGGTGGGTATGAGGGTTCGGTGTTGTTTGCGGCTCACTGCCGGTGAAATGGTTGCCTTGCATAACTCATGAATTCACCTTCAGTGTGTAATTCAAAACTGCACTGGTTATGTCTGCGGCAACCTTCAAGGCCGTCGGTGTGTATGCCTGGAGCGGCTCATCAACCGGGCGTTGTGGTTTTGGCAACCACAGCCCGTTCACTAAATAAGTTAATTTGAAATACCCGCCAATTTCGTTGTTTCAACATCGTAGGCGGGTAATTCCGAGCGGTGGTTTGAAGCTGGCGCAGTGAAAAACTGAAAGTCCGTGCACCAATTAGCTGTATGGGTGAAGAATAAATGACAGCACCTTTGTTCTCCTACCTAACAAAAAATTGAAACACGTTCTCTTTGCTCACTGGACGGCACTACGTGCCGCCGTTTAATTAAAAGTTAGGTAATTAATTTTCTTAACTTTTTTGCGGTGAATTAAAGCCTTAAAGCGGTGGGTATGAGGGTTCAGTGTTGTTTGCGGCTCACTGTCGGTGAAATGGTTGCCTCGCATAACTCATGACATCACTGCCGGTGTGTAATTCGATGCCGCACTGGTTATGTCTTCGGCAACCTTCAAGGCCGTCGGTGTGTACGCCTGAAGCGGCTCATCATCCGGGCGTTGTGTTTTTGGCAACCACTGCCCGTTCACTAAATAAGTTAATTTGAAATGCCCGCCAATTTTGTTGTTTCAACATCGTCGGCGGGTAATTCCGAGCGGTGGTTTGAAGCTGGTGCAATGAAAAACTGAAAGTCCGTGCACCAATAAGTTGGTTCTGTGGTGAAGAATAAGTGGCCTTTCCTTTATTCTCCTACCTAACAAAAAGTTCAAACACGTTCGCGTTGCTCACTGGACGGCACTACGTGCCGCCGTTTAACTAAAAGTTAGGTAATTAATTTTCTTAACTTTTTTGCGGTGAATTAAAGCCTTAAAGCGGTGGGTATGAGGGTTCGGTGTTGTTTGCGGCTCACTGCCGGTGAAATGGTTGCCTTGCATAACTCATGAATTCACCTTCAGTGTGTAATTCAAAACTGCACTGGTTATGTCTGCGGCAACCTTCAAGGCCGTCGGTGTGTATGCCTGGAGCGGCTCATCATCCGGGCGTGGCGTTTTTGGCAACCACTGCCCGTTCACTAAATAAGCTAATTTGAAATGCCAGCCAATTTCGTTGTTTCAACATCGTCGGCTGGTAATTCCGAGCAGTGGTTTGAAGCTGGCGCAGTGAAAAACTGAAAGTCCGTGCACCAATAAGTTGGTTCTGTGGTGAAGAATAAATGACAGCACCTTTGTTCTCCTACCTAACAAAAAGTTCAAACACGTTCGCGTTGCTCACTGGACGGCACTACGTGCCGCCGTTTAACTAACAGTTAGGTAATTAATTTTCTTAACTTTTTTGCGGTGAATTAAAGCCTTAAAGCGGTGGGTATGAGGGTTCGGTGTTGTTTGCGGCTCACTGCCGGTGAAATGGTTGCCTTGCATAACTCATGAATTCACCTTCAGTGTGTAATTCAAAACTGCACTGGTTATGTCTGCGGCAACCTTCAAGGCCGTCGGTGTGTATGCCTGGAGCGGCTCATCATCCGGGCGTGGCGTTTTTGGCAACCACTGCCCGTTCACTAAATAAGTTAATTTGAAATGCCAGCCAATTTCGTTGTTTCAACATCGTCGGCGGGTAATTCCGAGCGGTGGTTTGAAGCTGGCGCAGTGAAAAACTGAAAGTCCGTGCACCAATAAGTTGGTTCTGTGGTGAAGAATAAATGGCCTTTCCTTTATTCTCCTACCTAACAACCAATTCAAACCCGTTCGCTTTGCTCACTGGACGGCACTGCGTGCCGCCGTTTAATTAAAAGTTAGGTAATAAAAGCGGCTTTATTGGTGGCGGTGAATTCTAGCCTTAAAGCGGCTATGCAGATGGCCCAGTGTTTTTTGCAGTTCACTTCCTGTGCGTGGGTTGCCTCGCGCAACACATGAATTCAAGTGAAGTTGCAAACTGAAAGCCTGCGCTGGTTACGTCTTCGGCAACCATCCGCGCCGTCAGTGTGTAACGCCTAAGCTGCTCATCATCGGGGCACAGTGTTTTTAGCAACCACTTCACGCTCATTAAATGAGCTAATTTGAGAATTCAGTAAATTTAGCTAATTCGATATTGTCGGCGAGTAACTCCAAGCGGTTGTTTAAAGCTGGCGCAGTTGCAACATTGAAACCTGTGGCACCACTTAGCCAGTTTTGTGGTGGTTAATAAATCACTTTTTCTTTGTTCATACCTAACAAAAATTTAAAGTCGGACAGCACTCCGTGCTGCCACTTAAATCGCAGTTAACTGGTTTATCAATTTGATATTAGTGTTTTACTAAAACAACACCAACTTAGGAAAAGCCATGAAATTATTTACGATTATAACCGTGTTAGCACTTGGCTTTATGCATCAATCATTTGCTAACCAATGGGATTATTCAAATAAAGAAGAATCAATGGGAAGAGGTTATAATGAAGTTGCATCAATACAAAGTGAAAACACCTTTGAATTACAAGCCCCATATATGGGCAGTCAGCATGCTACTCTAGTTTTACGAAGACTTTACAATACTGACAATGAATTAGTAATATTAATTGAGAAAGGTCAATTTATTTGTGGTGTTACGGGGTGTTCAATTACTGCTAGAATTGACAATAATGAAAGCTTTAGCATCCCAGTTGCTATACCCCATGACGGTAGCACTAACATGCTAATTGGTAGTTTGAATGTCACAACCAAAAGATCCATTTTGGCTGGTAAGAAATTATTGATTGAAACAACAATTTACCAAAATGGTGAGCACATTTTTGAATTCAATATAAATAAGTCACCATTTCATGGGAAAAATGGTTATCCTCTAAGCGAATTAAAAACATTTCAATCCGAAAAAAAAGAAATGCCCGCATTAAAAGATCACCCAATGAAAGTAGACTTAGATGCAGGTAATTTTAAAATATGCAAGCAAGTTATTAGCGATAAACATAATGACGAAGTGCTGATTATCAATAAAGACAACAAAACGAACTTCATAACCACATCATATAAAGAATATATGGCAACAAAACAAGAATGTAAAAAAGGAACCCCAAAAATATTTATCGAATTTTACGAATATCAATAAATGAAAAAACCAGTTAACAAAAACTTAATGTGGGACGGTTTTCAACCGCCCCATAAGTTGAAGTTAGGTAATTAATTTTATTTAAGTTCTTACGGTAAATTCGAGTTCTAAAGCGGCTGTGCAGATGGTCCCGTATTTTTTACGGTCCACTTCCGCGAGTAGTGCCTACGCATAACACGCTTACTTTGTTTTGCTGTCTTCAATCAAGACATACAAGGCGGTTATGTCTGCGGCACATCAAGAGTCCGTCGATGTGTACGCCTAAAGCGGCGGTACTGATGGCTCAGTGGCTTTTGCGGCTCACTACCTCTGCGGTGGTTGCCTCGCGCAACACATGCGTTCACGTTAATATTCTGGCTGCAAGCCTGCACGGGCCGCGTCTTCGGCAACCGTCAGCGCCGTCAGTGTGTACGCCTAAGCGGCTCATCATCGGGGCGCGGTGTTTTTGGTAACCACTACTCGTTCATTAATGAGTTAATTTGAGAATTCAGCACATTTCGCTGATTTGACATTGTCGGCGAGTAATTCCGAGCGGTGGTTTGAAGCAGGCACAGTTGAAACATTGATACCTGTGGCACCACTTAGCCAACTTTGTGTTTGAAAATAAAATGCTTTTCTTTGTTCATACCTAACAACAAATTCAAACCCGTTCGCGCTACGCTGCTCACTGGACGGCACTACGTGCCGCCGTTTAATTAAAAGTTAAATTTCATGAGAAATATTTAATAACATATGACATTGAAACATAAAAAACCAAATTTAGATGCAAATCCATTTTCACTTATAACTTCTAGAAAAGTGGTTAAAATAGATCCTAAAAATATAATTGGACGAGATGACATTGAGTTAGACCCACAGTTCCAAAAGAAATACACTGAATATCTTCTGAAAAATAAAAGCTGCTTTATTACTCGTCTAACTATATCAAGAATAATGCCAGGGTTCTTGAAAAGAGAAAATGGAAAGCTTATTCATGTTGAAGATTCAATCTTAGATGGACAAATTGAATATGTCATTGATTTAATTAAATCAGGCGAAAGACCGCCTCTTCACATATACAAGTTATATACAAAAGAATTCGATTATGAATACTGCAGTCCAGATGATATTCATGTTTATTATGCTTACAAACAGTTAGGCATCAAAAAGGTACCAGTTATAATTTATGGAGATCCCGGAGAACTAGAGGAATCCACATTTAAAAACAAGGGCTTATTTAAAGATAAAGAAGATCATTATTATTCACACTCTAATATAAATATCAATCGAAATTATTTTCCATCCATAACCCATGATAGCAAAAAGAGTACAATCCCTGATATATCAAAATGTTTAGATAATTGTATTGAACTTGTTTCAAATACAAAACATGAATATAAATTATTTCATGCTTTTAAAATAGAGATTCATTATCATCACATTATTCATGCAATTCTTTTGCGACTTTATGAAGATTTAAAGGCAATAAAAATGCTCATTGACAACAACTTATTAATTCAATCTGCCGGATTGCTTAGAAGCATTTATGAGCTAATGTTAAACTTTTATCTCGTATGGATTAGTCCACGCGAAATGAGTGAAATGTTGAAATTTAAAAGTTTACTATCAATAAATGAGTTACTCAAAATTGTAAAAAATAACAATAGCGACTTAAATACAACCCAACTCCGCGAGTTAGAAAAAATATACACTTATCAATATAATTTAGTATCGAAGGTGATAGAAAAAGCTAAATTCTCGCCATTTGGTGAGTCTTATTATGAAAGCATCTACAGATTTTTATCAGACATAACTCACCACGATTTTAGCAGCACCGCGCGCTATAGGCACGCGTTAGAGCACGGAGATAAAAGTGTATATAGTTCTGATCTTTTGACAACGATTGTCAATATTGCTGATTTTATAACATCGTTTGTATGTCTTTATGCACTGGATGATATAGGTGTTAGCAGTAGGAATGAAATTTAACAAAATTTTAATGTCGGATGGCACTACGTGCCACCGCATAAAACGAAGTTAGCTGCAAATATAACTATGGTGTATTAATGATAATACCAACAAAAGTCTTATTTATTAAACTTGGCGAAAAAGGTTTATTTGAAACTGATTGCATAGAGAATGAGCAAACAATCAAATTAAGCTATAAAGAAATTTCTCATGAATTGTGCATAAATGATAAATGGGATGAAGTTGAAGAGCTTATAAAGGAAAAATACAAAACAAATCAAGCTGCAACAACAAGCCACAGAAATCAGATTAAAAAATTTTATACAGAACCAGCCTCCACAATGTGGATCACATTTTACGATGGTAAATTATGGTACTGCTTTGCGAAGCCTGAAATTAGTTATGATACGAACTCTAGGACAAAATCGAGAAAAACTATCAATGGCTGGAGTTCTGTAGATTCAAAAAATAATACATTATTTATACAAGCTCTAAGTGGTAAGCTCACAAAAGTTCAAGGATTCAGAGGAGCAATTTGTGATGTTTCAGAAAAGGATTATTTAATCAATAAAATCAATAATACTCAAAGTCCTGCAGTTGAAAAAGTTGAAAACAATCTTGCTGCACTCAAAAATAGCATTGAGACTCTAATAAAAAATCTTTCACCTCAAGATTTTGAGGTTTTTGTTGATCTTATATTTAGAAACTCAGGTTGGTCCAGAGTTGGTTTACTTGGAAAAACAATAAAAACAATTGATATTGAATTGATAGCGCCAGTTACAGGTGAACGTGCCATTGTTCAGGTGAAATCACAAAGTGATTTAAAGTTATTTCAAGAATACAAAGAACGACTCGACATTCCTGAATATGATCATATATTTTATGTCACTCACTCACCCAATAAGCAGTTACAGAAATATATAGAATCAACCCTTGACGATAAAATTAAAATTTGGGATGCCAAAAAATTAGCAAATTTTTGTATTAATTCTGGCCTAATTGATTGGTTAATCAGTACAACGGGGTAATTGCAGCTCATAGACTGGACCTTAAGAATTAAACATTTCAAAAATTCCATCTAAGGTCCTATTTTTCTTGGCTTTTCTTTGTTGGGCTTTTTTCGCATTCTTTGATATATACGCTATAGCCCATTCCAGCCGAGCCGTTATTTCCAACCATGCTTGATGAATATAAGCCTCCAGTAGTGGTAACAACCAAACATCAACATTCTTCCCTGCTTTGTACACCGAAGCGGATGGCATACTTTGCATCGCGATGTACCTGCGGATGATCAATGCCAGCAAACTGGCCCAGACCAATCCTTTCATGATGGCTTGTTGGCCCGTTGCAAAACTTCGCCAGTTTGTATCGGATTTCAGCTCTTTAAACAGTAACTCAACCTGCCAACGACACCGGTAAATCATCATGATCTCATCGGCTGACCACGTTGTTGCTGGTAAATTGGTGACCCAGATACAAAATCGTTTTTCTTCTGCAAACCAACGACGGACTAACCGGAATTCATCCGCGCCTCGCTTGATTTTTAAGTCCAAAACCTCTGAGCGATTCATTTTTCGGTCGATTTCTTTGAGTTTCAGACCGGCGAGTTTGGGTAATATCCGACCCTGACCATTGCGTGCTTCGATTATCACTGGATTGAGGTTTTTACCGCCTCTGACGATGAATGAACCGCCATGTTCAGATAACTGACTGAAATACTTGAAGTCTACATACCCGGCATCCGCCAGCAGCAACTGATTGCGCATCAGTTCTGTTTTCGGCAAATACGCCCGCTCTGAAGCTGTATCGGCGGTGATCATCATGGCTTTTGGCATTTGATGTTTTAGCGATAACGTCATATGACATTCAATCGCCGCCGGATGGGTTGGAAATCGACTTGGGAAAACTTCCGCTAAGCCATCATGAACTCGGAAAGAACTGCCATCCTGTAACAGGATATCGTCAAAACAGTCGAGTTTGGTGGGCAACTTTGCTTTCAGTGCCAGGGCAAAAGCATGAAAGCCCGCATGATATAAGGCTTTGAGAAAGGATTGAATTTTAAAATTCTGATCTTATTTTTACCGTAATTCTTTAAATTCTGAAACTATTTTTTCGATCGATTTGACGATCCTATCCCCCTGTGATCTTATCCTTTCTTTTGCCGGATAACTCACTATGAACGGACTCAGCCTTTTGGATCAAATATCTATTATTCATGACTACCGTCAATCTTGGAAAACCAGTTATACCCTGGCTGATATTCTTTTTCTGACTATCACTGCCATTATTGGTGGTGCTGAGGGCTGGGAAGAAATTGCCGATTTCGGTGAAGATCATCTGGATTGGTTACGTTTATACGGTGATTTTGAAAATGGCTGTCCTTCTCATCACACCATTGCACGTGTCATGGGGATGATTTCAGGAAAACAGCTACAGACGCTATTTTGTCAGTGGATGAAAAATTGTCATACCCTCACGGCGGGTTCCGTTGTTGCCATTGATGGTAAATCGCTACGCGCCACTTATGATAAATCCAAACGTGATAACGTGATCCACATGGTCAGTGCGTTCAGTGCTCAGAATAGTATGGTCTTAGGGCAAGTAAAAACAGCCACTAAATCCAATGAGATCACTGCTGTTCCTGAACTACTGCAACTGCTTGAATTAAAAGGTTGTTTAGTGACACTAGACGCCATGGGATGTCAGCATAAAATTGCACAGGAAATCATTAAAAAGAAAGCGGACTATTTACTGGCAGTGAAAGGAAATCAGGGAAAACTGGCTGATGCGTTTGATAACTGGTATTCCCCTGCGATGTGGATGGGAAAATTGTACGACAGTTACAGTACGCAGGAAAAAGGGCATGGTCGGGAAGAAACTCGTTTCTGCATTGTGAGCCATAATTTAACGCCCTTAGGTGATCTGGCCTATGACTGGCCAGAATTGACCACCATAGGCATCGTCGGCGTTAACCGACAGGAGAGCGTTGCGCCTGTACGTGCAGAATCAATTGTCCTTCGCTATTACATCAGCTCCGCAAAGTTAACCGCCAAAGAATTATTAGAGGCCACCCGAGCGCATTGGTCGATCGAGAACCAATTACACTGGCGTTTAGATGTCGGAATGCGGGAAGATGAATGCCAAATTGTTCGGGGTGAAGCGGGTGCAAATCTCGCCGTATGTCGACACATAGCCATGAACTTACTGACAGCGGACAAAACATTTAAAGCGGGTATTAAACGGAAACAAAAACGAGCGGGTCGGAATAATGAGTACCTCTCGCAAATCCTTACGGGCTGCGGGTCTTCATGATTTTGCCCTGACGGACTCAGCCTTTTGGATCAAATATCTATTATTCATGACTACCGTCAATCTTAGAAAACCAGTTATACCCTGGCTGATATTCTTTTTCTGACTATCACTGCCATTATTGGTGGTGCTGAGGGCTGGGAAGAAATTGCCGATTTCGGTGAAGATCATCTGGATTGGTTACGTTTATACGGTGATTTTGAAAATGGCTGTCCTTCTCATCACACCATTGCACGTGTCATGGGGATGATTTCAGGAAAACAGCTACAGACGCTATTTTGTCAGTGGATGAAAAATTGTCATACCCTCACGGCTGGTTCTGTTGTTGCCATTGATGGTAAATCGCTACGCGCCACTTATGATAAATTCAAACGTGATAACGTGATCCACATGGTCAGTGCGTTCAGTGCTCAGAATAGTATGGTCTTAGGGCAAGTAAAAACAGCCACTAAATCCAATGAGATCACTGCTGTTCCTGAACTACTGCAACTGCTTGAATTAAAAGGTTGTTTAGTGACACTAGACGCCATGGGATGTCAGCATAAAATTGCACAGGAAATCATTAAAAAGAAAGCGGACTATTTACTGGCAGTGAAAGGAAATCAGGGAAAACTGGCTGATGCGTTTGATAACTGGTATTCCCCTGCGATGTGGATGGGAAAATTGTACGACAGTTACAGTACGCAGGAAAAAGGGCATGGTCGGGAAGAAACTCGTTTCTGCATTGTGAGCCATGATTTAACGCCCTTAGGTGATCTGGCCTATGACTGGCCAGAATTGACCACCATAGGTATCGTCGGCGTTAACCGACAGGAGAGCGTTGCGCCTGTACGCGCAGAATCAATTGTCCTTCGCTATTACATCAGCTCCGCAAAGTTAACCGCCAAAGAATTATTAGAGGCCACCCGAGCGCATTGGTCGATCGAGAACCAATTACACTGGCGTTTAGATGTCGGAATGCGGGAAGATGAATGCCAAATTGTTCGGGGTGAAGCGGGTGCAAATCTCGCCGTATGTCGACACATAGCCATGAACTTACTGACAGCGGACAAAACATTTAAAGCGGGTATTAAACGGAAACAAAAACGAGCGGGTCGGAATAATGAGTACCTCTCGCAAATCCTTACGGGCTGCGGGTCTTCATGATTTTGCCCTGCGTCGCAATCAGAATGTAGCCGCAGTAGCACTCGCTAACAAAAATGCCCGTATCGTGTGGGCACTGCTTGCCCATGACCGAGTATTTGAACCCAATTATGGGGCGACAGCATGAACACGAGCTCTCCACGGCTTACCAGTGGCGGTGATCCAACTGCGTAACAACGCGATAGCAGCAATTATCAAGAAGAACCACTGATTGCACAGGCAATCATGACATGATGGCGAGACAGGTCAGACCGTGACTGGCAAAACCCGGTACCGACACTGCACGTTTTTAAGTGCGCTTACGTGATTGAGGAGCCAGTCAGCGAATTCCATCAGGGATAGAGGCAGTAGCCTCGATATAAATCCGGATCTATGGCTGCAATCTCCACCTGATCCACCGTCATTGATTGAGGGCTTGGCAAACCGGGGGCGACCATCTATGTCGGCAACCATCAGCGCCGTCAGTGTGTACGCCTAAAGCGGCTCATCATCGGGGCTCAGTTTTTTTAGCCATCACTGCCCGTTCATTAAATGCGCCAATTTGAGATTTCAGCCAATTTCGTTGATTCAATATTGTCGGCATGTAATTCCGAGCGGTTTTTTGAAGCTGGCGCAGTTGAAACATTGAGACCTGTGGCACCAATTAGCCAGCATGTTGGTTGCTAATAAACAGTTTTTTCTTTGTTCATACCTAACAAAATTTTAATGTCGGATGGCACTGCGTGCCACCGCATAAAACGAAGTTATGTGATTAGAGGTAGTCATGGCCTTTGATGATAAATTCAGACTCAGCAGTCACGCTGTTATCCTCAATTCTGTCGGCGAAGTTTTACTCTTAAAAGCAGATTACGGCGCTAAATCTTGGGGTCTTCCTGGTGGTGCATTAGAGCCTGGTGAGACCATTCACGAAGCGTTGATCCGTGAGTGCCGTGAGGAATTAGGTTCTGACATTCTGATCAATTATCTCAGCGGTGTATATTTCCATTCAGCCTATAATTCACAGGCTTTTATTTTTCGCTGTGAACTGCCCTCACCTTCTAAAATCATCCTCAGCCACGAACATTCTGAATTTCGTTATGCCTCAATTTCAGAACTCAGTGGCGTCCAACAACAGCGCATTTCTGACTGTCTTAATTATGCTGGTGTTGTCGTCAGTGCCAAGTTTTAACGCGATCCATTTATCCTGCCAAATCCCCTATTAACATTGATATAGCTCAGTTTTGCTTAATTGAGTCCTCGATTTCATTTGTCTCTGTTAGCACCATTCGGCATCATGTTTCTATGAGCAAATCAAAAGCAGAAAACCGGTGTTGGGCATCTGATCCGTCATTAATCAGTGCGGTAGCCATGACCATCAAAATCGACTTGTTTGCTGCAACAACAAAATCACATAACAAAGTTTTAATGTCGGATGGCACTTCGTGCCACCGCATAAAACGAAGTTATCTATCTTTTGAAAGTTTTAGTTGTACAACCAATTGTACATTTCGTTGACTGAGCTATACTTGTACCATAAGTTGCACAGTTAACGGAGCCTTTATGCAAGTCGTTTCATTTACAGAAGCACGCAACAATCTTAAATCAGTTTTAGATCAAGTGGTTAATGATGCTGACTGTACCATTATTGTTGATTTGCGCTTAAAACTGACCCACTTTTTGCGTTGAATTTTGACCCACCCTAATTCACTATTTTACGGGTTTGGGTTGTGGATAAACCGGTGTCTTTTTCTCCTTTTTCCCCTTGGTTGAACTTTCTTTAAAACGATAGCTGTCATTCCCAGTTTCAACAATATGGCAATGGTGTGTCACCCGATCTAACAGGGCTGTTGTCATCTTCGCATCACCAAATACATTCGACCATTCCGCAAAATTCAGATTGGTCGTGATGATCATGCTGGTACATTCGTATAGTTTACTCATCAAGTGAAAGAGTAAGGCGCCACCCGTTTGACTAAAGGGTAAGTAACCCATTTCATCCAGTACAACTAAGTCGGTGTGCATCAATCTGGCCGCGATTTGTCCTGCTTTGCCTTGCTGTTTTTCTTTCTCCAGCGCATTCACCAATTCAATGGTCGAAAAGAATCGAACGCGTCGGTGAAACTGTTCAATGGCCTGTATCCCGATGGCGGTAGCAAGATGGGTTTTACCGGTTCCCGGGCCGCCCACTAAAACCACATTTTGTGCATTATCCATAAAGTCACCTTGGCATAGTTGCCGGATAAGCGCCTCATTAGCCATGCTCTCAGTAAAGTTAAAACCATTCACATCTCGATAGGCAGGAAACTTAGCGGCTTTTAATTGATAGGCCACCGAGCGAACTTCTCGCTCTGCCAGTTCTGCTTTCAATAAATGATCTAATACCGTGATGCTGGCCTGAAATGCCGGTGAGTCTTGTTCCGCAAGATCTGCCAGCGCGTGAGCCATGCCATATAACTTCAGTGATTTAAGTACGGGGAGCATGGCATTAGTGAGCATGATGATCTCCTTGCAGTCTCAGATTGTCATAGCGGGTCACGTTAGCCAACGGCTCGATCTTCAGTGTCAGCTCGGGTGGGACATCTATCGGTGCCAGCGGTGTTTTATCCAGTAATCGACTCAAAATATTGAGGACAATTTGCTTCGAGGGTGCGCCCGTCTCCAACGCTAATTCAACTGCCGTCAATACATCCTGTTCATCGTGCAGCAATACCAGCGCTAAAATGTCCACCATCTCCCGATCACCTCCTATGCGCTTGAGTAGAATGGATTGCAATGTCCGGAAGGCTTGAGGCAATTCGACAAACGGCGCACCGTTACGCAATGCCCCCGGCTTTCGCTGTAATACAGAGAGATAATGTCGCCAGTCGTAGATGATGAGTGGGTGTTCATGTTTGCGATTAAACAACCGTTGATGGACCGCGATAATGCCGCCTTCTGCAATCACCTCGAGACGGTCATGATAAATGTGCGGTTGGCAAATGACGAGGGCACGCTGTAACGCGTGCGTTCAAAGGTCAGCAAACTCGTGGGAGAGATCCGCTTTGTTTGCTCGACGAATCCATCAAAAGGCTGGCCAACTGGCATCAGGAAGGGACGTTCATCATCCAGTGCGGCCTGGATTGTTCTGGCTTCAGTAGGATGGGTTGATTCATGCCAGAGCGCGACACAACGTGCAGCCAACCAATCGTTCAATGCCGTCAGTGACGGCATCTCAGGCACTTTTTGCCACAATCGTCGCCGGGCATCCTGTACATTCTTCTCGATCTGACCCTTTTCCCAACCGGCGGCTGGATTACAAAACTCAGCATCAAACAAATAGTGACTAACCATGGCCGCAAACCGGGCATTCACATCGCGCTGCTTACCCTGTTTTACCTTATCTACGGCGGTCTTCATATTGTCGTAGATGCCCCGTTGTGGAATACCACCCCATGCCGTAAAGGCATGGTAATGCGCATCAAACAGCATCTCATGGGTTTGCAGCGGATAAGCGCGAACGAAGAAAGCACGGCTGTAACTCAATTTACAATGAGCAACTTGCAGCTTGACGCGTTCACCCGCAATTACCGCCCAATCCTCGCTCCAATCAAATTGAAATGCTTCGCCGGGCGAAAACTGCAAAGGGATATAGGTGTGCTTGCTAGCACCGTGAGTGGATTCTAATTGCCGACGACGCCACTCGCGGGCAAATACCGCTACGCGATCATAGGAGCCATCAAAACCGAGGGTACATAAATCAGCGTGCATCTGTTTGACGGAGCGGCGTTGTTTACGAGAGGTTCTGGCTGCATCGGTTAACCACTGCGTCAGTTTATCGGTAAAAGCATCGAGTTTACTGGGTGTTTGCCGTTGAGGATAAAGGGGTTCAGCAATCTCAGTTCTGAGATAACGGCGAACTGTATTGCGGGAAAATCCGGTACGGCGGGCGATCTCCCGGATCGAGAGTTTATCGCGGAAATACCAACGTCTGATCTTGCTCAAAATGGCCACGTTAATCACTCCTAACTCCCGCTCATAAAATAAGCAGGATAGTCTGTTTACGTGGGTCAAATTTCGACGCAAATATGTGGGTTTAGTGGGTCAGTTTTAAACGCAAATCAACAGTAATAATAACGGCTCATTGTTGGCGGTGAATTCAAGCCTTAAAGCGGCTAGTCGGATAGCTCGGTGTTTTTTGCGGCTCACTTCCTGCGAGTGGGTTGCCTCGCGCAACACATGAATTCACGTAATTTGGCAAACTGAAAGCCTGCACTGGTTACGTTTCGGCAACCATCAACGCCGTCAGTGTGTACGCCTAAAGCGGCTCATCATCGGGGGGGCAGTTTTTTGGGCAGGCACTCCCCGTTCGCTGAATAAGTCTGTCGATGTTTCAGCAGATTTCGTTGATTCAACACTGTCGGCGAGTAATTCCGAGCGGTTGTTTAAAGCTGGCACAGTTGCAACATTGAAACCTGTGGCACCACTTAGCCAGTTTTGTGGTGGTTAATAAATCACTTTTTCTTTGTTCATACCTAACAAAAATTTAAAGTCGGACAGCACTACGTGCTGCCACTTAAATCGAAGTTAGCTTTCTTGAGTTGGTGCATGTTGCATTTGCAAATGTTCACTTACGTGTTAACATTGATGTATGAGAACTATTCAATTTTACACAACTGAAGATGGCTATTGCCCTGTCAGTGAATTTCTCGACTCACTGCAAAGTAAACAAGCTCAAAAGGTCGCTTGGGTTTTGCAACTCGTTGAAGAAACTGACATTGTACCTGTCACATACTTCAAAAAAATGGTGAACACGGATGAGCTTTGGGAAGTCCGCGTTCAAGTCGGCAGCAATATTTTTCGACTTCTTGGTTTCTATGATGATGATAACCTTGTCATTCTTAATCATGGTTTCCAGAAGAAAACTCAAAAAACACCTGCTGCTGATATCAAACTTGCAGAAACTCGCCGTAAAGACTACCTGCGAAGGAGGCCGAAATGAGTGATTTACAGAAATACATTTCTCAAAGAAGAAAGGTCGACCCAGCTTTTGCTGATAATTTTGACGAAGGCTACTCAGCCTTCAAATTCGGAGCTCTTCTCAAAGAAGCTCGTTTAAATGCCGGTTTTACTCAAGATGACTTGGCTGATAAGTTGAATACTCAGAAAAGTGCCATTTCTCGCATCGAAAACCATTCTGATGACATTAAATTATCAACGCTTGAGCGTGTTGCTTCTGCGTTAGGTAAAAAACTTGAAATCCGCTTAGTCTGATAATTCCTTATCTGTTCCTTGTCTTAACCGAAAGCTAACAAAAATTTAAAGTTGGACGGCACTACGTGCCGCCACTTAAATCGAAGTTATGCAGTTTTTAATTTGCTGATAGTTTTGCGGGGAATTCGAGTTTTAAAGCGGTGTTGGCTGCAAGTTCAGTGTTATTTACAGCTCACTACCGAGAGTAGTGCCCGCTCATAATACGCCAAACAATTTCAGCCGTGAGCTTCAGCAAATTCGACGCGGCGATTATGAGCTTCTGCACATCAATGCCGTCGTGGGTAATTCCTTACAACCAATTTTTTCTGTTTATGGTGTTGAACGCGAGTCCGTGAAACCAGTCGCTATTTCCGAGGCGGAATCAGGTTCATCTTTTCAATACTGCATAACAAGGCGTTCAAACCCGTTCGCGCTACGCTGCTCACTGGACGGCACTGCGTGCCGCCGTTTAACTTGAAGTTATATTTTTCCACCACTTCACTCTAGAAATTATAATATGAGAAAAATTTTAGGTTCTTATACATACGAAGAACATGCAGATAGATTAGGTTTAGATAAATATAAAACTCCTAGCCAAATCGATAATTATAAGGTTGCACTGAATTATTATACAAATGATGGATATTTAGAAATCAATAGCCAACTTAGATCATCAGATCCAGATAAAAAGACGATACAAATTTCAGATTATATCGACAATGCTTTAATGTGGTTACCTGATTATAATAAATCTCAATGTGTTATTAGGTTTTCTGATTTAAGTAAAGATATTATTGATAAAATAATAGAACCAAACATGATAATACATGAGCTTGGTTTTACTAGCTCATCAAACAATCCAAACTTTAACTTCCCAACACAAAGAAAATATAAAATATTCATCTATAAAACTAACGGAAGTGAAATTAGTGAATATTCTGAATTTAAAGATGAAAGTGAAGTTTTAATTGATCGATCTAGTTTTTTTAAGGTACTAAGATTTGACCAAGAACAGAATACTCTCTATCTTGAACAAATAAACCCTGAAGTTTTAGAGTCTAATACATGAGGAGGCATGAATGAATAAAGAACAAGAGATACTTCAACTCCTTGAAAAATTTAATGAAAACCTAGATAGCAAAAAACTTATAGCATCTGATAAAACAGTGAATAGGTTTGATTCACAATGGGCGAATGCTTACGCTTTTTCACTTAATGATAGAGCCAGTGTCCAGCAGGCCTTACATAGGCATAGAAAAGCCCTATCAAAACCAGATGTGTGGTTAGAGATTTTATTCACCGAAATAAATTCATATTTTATAACTGAAACCATTCACAGAGAAATTTCTAATTTTGTTAAATCAAAAAGACTAGAAAATGTAGTTAAAATCACTATTGATAATTTACTGACTGCAAATCTATCCGCCAAAGATAATAGTTTTGATTTCGCTACTACTCATATAATGAGTTTACCAAAAACTGATTACACACTGTATAAACCTCGGAGTCATCATTTATTACAGCAAAGAGCTAGAGTTCGTCGTTCAATTTTTTCAGAATGCATCGTAAAAAAACCATTAGAAATAGAATGGAACCCATTGGTAATAGAGTGTAAGTCATTTAATAAACCTGATTCTGGAATAGATATGGTTGTTATAAACCCTACAAAGCATAATTATAATCCAAAAATGGCAGTTACTGTTTGCGCATCTAAAAGACATCAAAACGCATCAAAATCAAATTTTGAAAAATTTATATCAGAAAGGAATTCTGAATGTAAAAAAAGAACACCAAAAAAATCTCAAAGATTACCAATTCATGAAAAAATAGAACAACGTGTGGTTAGGTTTAACATTTCAGAGGATCATTATCAACAGCTTAAAACTGTTGTGAGTGAAGCTATTCACGATCCACATATTGAAATAAACAAAAGCACTATTGAATCCGTAATTAGCTCTTACATTACAGTCGCTTCACCTGGAGTCAGTTTTTCAGCAAATAAAAAAATATAACAAAAACTTGGTGTGGGATTGCTACGCAACCCCACAAGTAAAAGTTAGAAGTTTTCGGTAAATTCTGAGATTAAATAATGTTAGAAGCAAAAGAATTGATGCCATTTTTTCAAACTTTAGTTGGTGGTTTAATGACTTTACTTGGAGTTTATTTTGTCCAACGTAAATCAGACCGTCGAGAGAGAGATAAACTATACAGAGAAACGGTTCAAGAAGCATTTGAATTACTCAGAAGAATAGAAAACTTATATGTTAATGAGGCGATTATATTCTACAAAGGTATTCGTGATTCGGATTTAGATAAAATAAAAAACTCTGAATATGGTTTTCAGGCGTCAGAGGCTAGTGATAAAGCCTTGGCACTAATAGAATTATATTTCCCATTTATGGATGAATTAGTTGATGAGTTTTGTGAAATCGAAACTGAGTTGATCAATTACCACAGCAATATTATTGACTCTTTTTCCACTATAGATATCGAAACATATAATCACGATTCTGAACGCTTAAGTGATAGCATGACAGAAATGATATTTCAGATGAAAACCGTTCTATCTGAAACAATGCGACAAAAAACAAACTTCTAACAAAAACTTAATGTGGGACGGTTTTCAACCGCCCCATAAGTAATAGTTATGTAATTAATTTTCTTAATTTTTTGTGGTGAATTCGAGCCCTAAAGCGGTGGGTATGAGAGTTCGGTGTTGTTTACGGCTCACTTCCGGTGAAATGGTTGCCTCGCATAACTCATGACATCACTTCCGGTGTGGAATTCAATCTCGCACTGGTTATGTCTTCGGCAACCTTCATGGCCGTCTGTGTGTACGCCTGGAGCGGCTCATCATCCGAGCGTTTTGGTTTGATGCGACCACTACCCATTTCCTGAATAATATCAGTGAAACACAAAGTAAACAGGCCGTTTCAAACCTGCTGGCGGGTAATTCCGAGCGGTTGATAATTTAAGTGATGCGATGAATTCGGGTTTCGTGACACCAATAGCCAACAAGGTGTTGAATTCAGGTCTGTGAAACCACTAGCGAATGCCGTGTTGAATTTGAGCTGATTTTTTTCAATCTCTACATAACAACAACTTGAAACACGTTCGCTTTGCTCACTGGACGGCATTTCATGCCGCCGTTTAAGTAAAAGTTAGACTAAAGAAATTCACCACTTGTGAACATAACAAATCACTGCTAAAGTTTACGTATAGTGAACTTATGAGATCTGCTTGTGCATGTGATTTCCCGAAAGCCGTTTAATGATGCGGTTAAACTTTACCCGAACGATGCAACCGCCATTGAAGCTGCTTATAAAGTGCTGCGAAACGGTAATTTTGACGATCCACTTGAGTTAAAAGCCGTTTTCCCAAGCCTGGATAACTTCAAATACAAGAAAAAATGGTGGGTAATAGATATCGGTGGCAATAACCTGCGCATGATCGCCTTCATTGAGTTCAGAGATAACCGCATGTACGTCAAACACATCGTGACACATGCTGAATACGATAAACTTTGCAAAAAATACGCTAAGGAGTCTGAACAATGAGCTTCTTACAAGTGAAAGAACAGGCACGGTCATTGTTCTCCAATGCCAGTTTCCTTGTTCACATCAGCAACAATGAAGAATACGAACAGGCTCTTTCCTTTATGGAGGAGCTGATTGAAGAATACGATCTCTACGAACCACTCATTGAGTTACTTTCTGCGTCGATTGAACGCTGGGAGAATAATGCACCTGAATTTGCTGAGTTCAATCGCAAGGTTGCGACACTGGACAGCGGCGCAGCGGTGTTGCGAACACTCATGGATCAATACCATTTGAAAACCGATGATTTTAAAAATGAAATTGGCGGTAAAAGCATGGTCTCAATGATCCTTGGTGGCACACGAAAACTATCAAAAGATCACATTCAGGCATTGTGCGATCGTTTCAAAATCAGCCCTGCCCTATTTTTCAACCGATCAAACTGACAAACCAAAAGCAAAAGCGTCTAACAAAAATTTAAAGTTGGACGGCACTATGTGCCGCCACTTTAATCGAAGTTAGGTAATTAATTTTCTTAACTTTTTTGCGGTGAATTAAAGCCTTAAAGCGGTGGGTATGAGGGTTCAGGGTTGTTTGCGGCTCACTGTCGGTGAAATGGTTGCCTCGCATAACTCATGACATCACTGCCGGTGTGTAATTCGATGCCGCACTGGTTATGTCTTCGGCAACCGTCAAGGCCGTCGGTGTGTACGCCTGAAGCGGCTCATCATCCGGGCGTTGTGTTTTTGGCAACCACTGCCCGTTCACTAAATAAGTTAATTTGAAATGCCCGCAAATTTCGTTGTTTCAACATCGTCGGCGGGTAATTCCGAGCGGTGGTTTGAAGCTGGTGCAGTGAAAAACTGAAAGTCCGTACACCAATAAGTTGGTTCTGTGGTGAAGAATAAATGGCCTTTCCTTTATTCTCCTACCTAACAAAAAGTTCAAACACGTTCGCGTTGCTCACTGGACGGCACTACGTGCCGCCGTTTAACTAAAAGTTAACCTGAAAAAAATCTTGTTATTTATCTTCATGTTTTAAAAGCTGAAGCTCTTTTCCCGCTTTTAAGTAGATATTTGTAGCATGTTTAAAGGCTGGCTCTGCATCAGCATTTGAGAGTTCACAAACAACATGCATCTTGTTTGTATCTGAGGCACATTCAGCATCATCCGCTGATTTGCGATCCCAGTGCATTTGTTTCCATAACTGCGAAATTTGCTTATCTTTCATCATGGCAACCGTGATTTTTTCACCTGTTGGGGTCGTTAAAGTCCCCTCATGGTGTTGCCCTGTGATTGTAAGTTCCGTTTTGCCTTGGTCATTTTGATAATCACCGACTAAGCAATCCATATGAGCCAGCGTATTGAATGAAATGAACGCGAAAGATAATGCGATTACTTTCTTCATAAACAATCTCTTCAGTTTTTGAGTGAAAATCGCAATAACTATAGTTAACAAATTTAGTTCAGCAACAATTTATTGATATAAATCAAATTTATATCACTGTTGTTTTACAGCAAAACCACTACACCGATAATTCACTAGTTGTTTTGTTAGTGTGGTTTCAGGTTAACAAAAACTTGGTGTGGGATGCTTACGCACCCCACAAGTAAAAGTTATAAGAAATAGTGAATTCTAGCCTTTCTATCAGATCGGTTACTTGCCAGTTAGTAGCTTTAAAGCTACACTTCATTCATGAACATACAACATTATTTGACCACAAATGGTCAAGACCTTTACCAAAACTGGTTAGATTCTCTTCGTGATCGTGCCGCTCAGGCACGCATTACAATGAGAGTTAACCGTGTAGCTGCCGGTGCTTTTGGTGATTGTCGCCATGTTGGTGATGGTGTCTGGGAGCTGAAAATTAATCATGGTCCTGGTTATCGCGTTTATTATGCACAAGCGGGTAAATCATTAGTGCTTCTACTTCTTGGTGGTGATAAACGAACTCAACAAGCCGATATCGATAAAGCCATTGATTGCTGGCAAGACTATCAGGAGAGATAAAATGAAATCACGAAATCATGATGAAGCTGTCATTGAAATGCTTCGCAATGATCCTGATTTTGCGACTGAATATCTCAAGGTCGCATTTGAAGAAATGGATGAAGATGGTGGCGAAGCAGCCTTTCTAATGGCACTACGGCACATTGTTGAAGCTCGAGGTGGTATGACTCAGCTTGCTGAAAAAACAGGCTTGTCACGCGAAAGCCTATATCGTTCGCTGTCGCCAAAAGGCAATCCAACATTACGAACAATGAAGCAGGTAATACACGCAACTGGTTTAAAATTCTCGGCAATTGCGTGATCCCATCTTCTTGCCTTTCTTCGTCGATACAAATTTCTTATAACAAAAACTTAATGGCGGACAGCACTACGTGCTGCCCCATAAGTAATAGTTAGGTAATAAAAACAGATTCCGTTTTTGCGATGAATTCAAGCTTTAAAGCGGCTAGTCGGATAGTCCTGTGGTGTTTGCGGCTCACTTCCTGAGCGTGGGTTGCCTCGCGCAACACATGAATTCACGTGTGGTGGCAAACTGACAGCCTGCACTGGTTACGTTTCGGCAACCATCGACGCCGTCAGTGTGTACGCCTAAAGCGGCTCATCATCGGGGCGCGGTTGTTTGTGGCAAGCACAGCGAAAACTGAAAGCCCGTGGCACCAGTTAGCCAACTTTATTGTTGATTTTAAATCACTTTTTCTTTGTTCATACCTAACAAAAATTTAAAGTTGGACAGCACTACGTGCTGCCACTTAAATCGAAGTTAGTTGCTTTTGCAAACATAGTGCATTTACAACAGTATGAATAATGCTAAAATCAGTATAGGTAGAGGTACCTACCGCTCTCGCGCAAGCATGGTAAAAAACCTTTTAAACATAATTCATTTGTTCATTTCTTATCTTCGTTGGCAAAGAGAGCACCGCGATATATCGAGGATATGAATATGTATACAGTTGAACAATTCAAAAAACTTGCTGCACTCCTACAAAGAACTTCATCACATTGTGGCTTTAATCAACCTCTCGGTCAGTGGCAACAATATTTAGCAAAAGCTCTTGGATACTCTTCATGGCAACATTATTTAGCAATAAACGCCAATATTACTGAATATAATATTGAATCTACGGTTTGCATTTGTATAAAAGATGGCGCAATTGATTCATTTATAATAAGTAACAAAATAGCCAATTATGTTGGTTATATTGATATAAATTTTCATAATGAAAAAATCCTTCAACAATACAGCAAAAAGAAACAGATACTACATATTGAGTGCAGCTTTTCTAGACCGTTAACCCCAAAGTTTAATCTTGATTTTTATACTACACCGCCATTAACCGAAAAGAACGATGATTTTGGATTTCCTGTATTTACATCTAAAAGTATCCAGAACCTACAACCTGATTCAGGTATGATTCCATATGTGATAAAACCAAAGAAAAACACATTATCGAGTCCAATATTTTTTGTTTGGTTTTTGACCATGAAAAAACATACCCCAGTATTTATTGAACGAAATACGGCCAGTTCTAATCAAAATCTATTTATTTATGATTTGCTTCACTCACTTACTAAATAACTGTTCCGAAATGTAGATCACTTGGTAGGAGTAACTCGGTTTTAGTTATGCGATCATATCGTCGCCAAACTAAACAACCGCCCAAAACCGAGTTAGCGCTATGTTACCAGTTTTATCTCGTGCCGAACGCAGACGCATCGAAAAAATCATTCATAAAACCAACGATAAAGAACATGCCCGGCGTCTGACCGCCATTTTAATGCTGCATCAGGGACATACTGTTTCTACTGTTCATCAACTGACCGCCGCGGCTCGTTCGTCAATTCAGCGCTGGCTCAGTTGGTATCAAGAATGCGGCATTCATGGCCTCGAAAGTAAACAGCGCGGGCGATTTTGTTCTTTGCCATACCAACAGATCCGACTCATCATTGAGCTGCTTATTCAGTTTTCGCCTGAAGATTTTGGTTATCAACGCTCACGTTGGAGTTCAGAACTTTTTGCGTCACTTATTCATCGTCTGTGCCCTGAACTCAACATTGCGGCTTCAACCATTCGCCGTTGGTTACCTAAAATGGGCATTGTCTGGCGCAGGGCTGCACCGACACTCCATATTCGTGACCCACATCGTGATGAGAAAATGGCATTAATAAACAATGCATTACAACATCACTCTATGGATGAACCGGTTTTTTATGTTGATGAAGCAGATATCGATCTGAATCCTAAAATTGGTGCGGATTGGATGCGTCGTCATCAACAAAAACGCATTCCCACGCCAGGGAAAAACGAAAAACATTATGTTGCTGGTGCACTCAATAGTCAGACGGGCAAGGTGATTTACACCACTGGACTGAGTAAAGATTCAGATCTATTTATACAACTACTGGAAAAGCTGAAACGGCATTACCGTCGAGCGAAGAAAATTATTCTGGTCCTTGATAATTACGTGATCCACAAAAGCCAAAAAACGCAGAGATGGCTCAAGAACAATCCAAAATTTGAGCTATTGTTTCAACCTGTTTACTCGCCTTGGGTCAATCGAATTGAACTACTCTGGCGCTCAATGCACGAGATGGTCACCAGAAACCACCGATGTCGGGCGATGTGGGAATTATTGAGAAAGGTTAAGTATTTTTTGGATCATGTCAGCTCGTTTGCAACAGCAACACAGAATAAATAGGTGGAGCACAATTAGGATCAGTTATTTAGCCAATGCAGAGTTGAATTTGAGCTATTTTTTTCAATCTATACATAACAAAATTTTAATGGCGGATGGCACTATGTGCCACCGCATAAAACGAAGTTAGGAGTTTAGAGAAGATAATGTTGCCTACAAATATTTTCTTTCGTACATTTTTTATTAAGTCAGCCCAATATGGAACTGCATTTACTCTTGATATCGATGGGAATGAATATTTAGTTACAGCAAAACATCTTTTAGAACATCAAAAAAAAGGTAGCTCTGCGATAAAAATCCTGAATCAAGGTCAGTGGCGTAATCTTGATTGCGAGGTTATTGCAGTTGGGCGTGGCGAATTAGATATAGGAATTATCAAATTACCTATGCGGATCTCTTCAGCTGATTTAGCTGTTCATGCAAAATTCGCAGATTGCTATGTAGGACAAGATGTCTTTTTTGCTGGCTTTCCTTACAAGATGTCTATTGATTATGGAGAAACAGCAAGTGGTCAACCGGGTGTTTTTTTGAAGAAGGGAACGCTTTCTGCATTTGAGTCAGGGCCTCCAAAAATTATTTATGTTGATGCAATTAATAACGAAGGATTTTCTGGTGCACCACTTTATTACTTCAGAAATGGGGATGTTCATGATATCTGCATTGCTGGTGTAGTATCTAAATTTAAAGTTGAATATGAAACAGTTTTAGATCATGAAGGTGAGGAAACTAAGATGTCTGTAGCATACAACACCGGTTTTCTTGTTGCCTATGATATTGCACACGCTATTGATCTTGTGCGTAACAACTCCTAACAAATAATTAGTGTGGGATGCTTACGCACCCCACAATTAGAAGTTAAATTTTTCTGAGATATTCCATGATCGCCAAAACGCCAACACCACCCTACTATGCTGTGATTTTTACTTCTATTCGCACTGATATTGATGAGGGTTACGGTCTGACTGCTGATGCCATGGTGACATTAGCTGAAAAACAGCCTGGCTTTCTTGGTGTTGAATCCGCACGAAATGACGTTGGCATTACCGTTTCTTATTGGGCTGACCTTGATTCAATTAAGCAGTGGAAATCAAACTCTGAGCACTTGCTAGCACAAAAGCTTGGCCGCGAAAAATGGTACAAAACTTTTAAAACAAGAATCGCCAAAGTTGAACGTGATTATGACTTTTGATTTTCCCATTGAAACCGCTCGATTATTCATTCGTCCTTATTCTGCCTCAGATATCAATGAACAAACCGAGGCTGTGCTTGAGTCAGTTACAACTGTAGGTCGTTGGTTATCATGGTGCACAGCTGACTACACAGTAAGAGATGCAGCTGAATGGTTCGTTATTTGTGATGATGCAATGAAAGAAGGTGACGCTTTTACGTTCGGTTTATTCGATAAAGAGACGAATCAACTCATTGGTAGCGTGACAATTAATCAACTTAAACCCGATATGAAAATAGGCAATATCGGTTATTGGGTGCGTGAAACCAAGCAAGGTCTCGGTTATGCCCATGAGGCTGTTCTAGCGATTAAACAATTTGGCTTTCGTGAATTAAAACTGCTTCGTTTAGAAATCGTTGCTGCGATTGATAACAAACCTAGCAATCGTGTTGCTATTAAATCGGGTGCTAGATTTGAATA
The DNA here is from genome assembly GCF_963676665.1 of uncultured Tolumonas sp. Lineage (NCBI taxonomy): Bacteria > Pseudomonadati > Pseudomonadota > Gammaproteobacteria > Aeromonadales > Aeromonadaceae > Tolumonas > uncultured Tolumonas sp. The sequence goes on along the minus strand of NZ_OY781371.1, from coordinate 640,783 downwards.
CGTCGATAAACAACGAATTCAACTTAAAAGCGGTTATGTTGATGCCAATGTTTACGGATTTTTTGCATCAAAAGAGCCCGTCTGATCTATAAAGAAAAATTTAACAAAAACTTAATGTGGGACGGTTTTCAACCGCCCCATAAGTAAAAGTTAGACTAAAGAAATTCACCACTTGTGAACATAACAGATCACTGCTAAAGTTTACGTATAGTGAACTTATGAGACCTGCTTGTGCATGTAATTTCCCGAAAGCCGTTTAATGATGCGGTTAAACTTTATCCCAACGATGCAACCGCCATTGAGTCCGCTTATAAGGTGCTGCGAAACGGTAACTTTGACGATCCACTTGAGTTAAAGGCCGTTTTCCCCAGCCTTGATAACTTCAAATACAAGAAAAAATGGTGGGTCATTGATATCGGTGGTAACAACCTGCGCATGATCGCTTTCATTGAGTTCAGAGATAACCGCATGTACGTTAAACACATCGTGACACATGCTGAATACGATAAACTTTGCAAAAAATACGCTAAGGAGTCTGAACAATGAGCTTCTTACAAGTGAAAGAACAAGCCCGATCTTTGTTCTCCAATGCTAGTTTCCTTGTTCACATCAGCAACAAGGAAGAATATGAGCAAGCCCTCTCATTTATGGAGGAGCTGATTGAAGAATACGATCTCTACGAACCACTCATTGAGTTACTTTCTGCGTCGATTGAACGCTGGGAGAATAATGCACCTGAATTTGCTGAGTTCAATCGCAAGGTTGCGACACTGGACAGCGGCGCAGCGGTGTTGCGAACACTCATGGATCAATACCATTTGAAAACCGATGATTTTAAAAATGAAATTGGCGGTAAAAGCATGGTCTCAATGATCCTTGGTGGCACACGAAAACTATCAAAAGATCACATTCAGGCATTGTGCGATCGTTTCAAAATCAGCCCTGCCCTATTTTTCAACCGATCAAACTGACAAACGAAAAGCAAAAGCGTCTAACAAATAATTCAAACGCGTTCACTTCGTTCACTGGACGGCACTACGTGCCGCCGTTTAATTAGAAGTTATGTGCTTTGGAGGATAAATGAAACTAGATAAGCTCAATAAAGAAATTAGAATGCATTGTCCGACCTGCGGAGGTACAGACTTTTCGGTTGTAGAGCATGAAGAAGAGAAACTAGTTACTTGTTCTCAATGTGAGCGTCAAATGACCAGGTCTGAGCTATATGAAGAAAACTCTGAATTATTGACTGAAACTCAAAATGAAATAGCAAAAGAAGCTCAGAAACAGCTCGAAGCTGAATTAAAAAAAATGCTTCGAAATGCCTTTAAAGGCAATAAGAATATCAAATTTAAATAAGGTAAAGTTGAGTATGGATTTTGGTGATGGCATTGCTCTTCTAGCTTTGTTCCTATCAGGATATGCCACTTGGAAAACCGTTCAATTTAACAAACGACAAGATGGACTGGTTGAAACGCAAAAAGAACTCAACAAGCTGTTGCTTGTTAAGGAAACCGAAGAAATCCTCGATGATAAAAAAGCTGATTTGGGCGCGTCAATCGTCAAACTTGGAAACAACAAATATCGGTTGAAAATTTGGAACAAAGGTAGTGCCGTTGCAAGGAATGTAGAGGTCGACTTCCCAAATGGTAATGAACTTGTCAGTGAATCTGAATTAAACGATAAATTTCCGTATGAATGCTTGGAAAAACATGCTGCGGTTGAACTCATTGCTTACGTACATTCTCAAACAGCAAGAAAACAGACATTGCGCCTACGTTGGTCTGATGAGTACAAAAATAAGAATGAAAAGCTAATTTATCTCACGTGGTAAAACGCACATAACAAAAACTTGGTGTGGGATTGCTACGCAACCCCACAAGTCGAAGTTAGGAGGTTTGTTTTTTAACCAATTTTCTGTGTTGAATTCGAGCCTTAAAGCGGTGAAACATCTAAGTTCTGTGTTATTTACGGTTCAATACCTGCGAGTGGGTTGCCTCGCGCAACACATGAATTTACGTTTATGTTCTGACATCAAGCCAGCTCTGGTTACGTCTTCGGCAACCATCAGCGCCGTCAGTGAGGGTTCCTTCAGAGCACAATAAGCAGTGTGGCCCCTCGCCTCTGCGGGTTTTACGGTCAAGCATCGCTCGCTAATTTGATTTCGACGTGAATTCATCATTGCTAATTTATTCAACGCCGTCGGTGTGTTACACGAGAAATTTGCGTTAGTTTTTTTGGTTGTTCAGGCAAATAGCCCATTCTTTTTTGCTTTTGCCTAACAAATATTTAATGTCGGATGGCACTACGTGCCACCGCATAAAACGAAGTTGTGCGGAGTTAAATGGTGATTTAATTTGGTCAATTCCAGCCCCGCTGAAAAAGCTAAGCGCTGTAATGCCAATTTCAGTGGTTGGACGCGCTCACTTTCCGTGAGTGGTTGCCTTCGCATAACACAGGCATTCACGTGTGTGCCAAATATTCATTACCGTGCGGGCTATGTCTCCGGCAACCGCCAAGTCTGTCAGTGTGTAATTTGTGTGCAGCTAAGGCTCGCTAATTCACCACTGTGAAACATTCAACCACGGTGAATTCTGTTTGAGTTAGAGTAAATGGCGATTTCAACGTTGAATTTGGGCTGCGTGACACCACTAGCGAGCTCGGTGTCATTCATCATCAACTCCGCGCCCTGTCGCTTTGCACAACAAACAATTCAAACCCGTTCGCGTTGCTCACTGGACGGCACTCCGTGCCGCCGTTTAATTGGACGTTGTGCGCTGAGGTTATTAATTTGTGATAAGGCAGAAAAACAAGAAAAACTCAATTGATACCAGATGGTATGGTTGTTATCGATCGCTGGCTAAATTATATACGTCTGAATTTTCACGTTTACCAATGGCGATCACACTGACAACTACCTCTTCGTCAATTACTTGATAAACAAGTCGATAACCAGCAGAACGCAATTTAATTTTATAACGATCAGCATGACCACTCAGTTTGGCGCTTGGCACTCGAGGATTCTCCAGACGTTCTTTCAATTTCTTTTTAAATTGCTCTTTGACTGGATGACCAAGTTTTTCCCATTCTTTCCAAGCTCTTTTATCAAATTTAAGCTTATAGGTCATCTATATTGACCTCAATAAAATCAGGATATTGCATCCGTTCATCAGCGATACGGTTCAGTTCAGCATCTTCGGCTAGCTCTTGAAAATAGCCAAATAGCGCTGGAGGTACAATATAAAATGCAGGCTCATTTCGATTCAGAATTGCTACTGGCTGCCCCTCGCCTTCCATAGCTGTGCCCATCGGATTTTTCTTTAATTCGGTGATACTAGCGGCAACAGATGTCAAAATTTGATATGCCATTTTAGTGCTCCATACTGTAGTTTCATTAATTATAGCACCAATAAAAGCACCATTAAACACACCTCTTGTGGCTTTATTCTGGTTTCAGCGTTGTAAAATCACACTTTAGAGTGTCAGCGCACAACAAAAACTTAATGTGGGACGGTTTTCAACCGCCCCATAAGTCGAAGTTAGGTAATAAAAACAGATTCCGTTTTTGCGATGAATTCGAGCCTTAAAGCGGCTAATCGGATAGCCCAGTGGTGTTTGCGGCTCACTTCCTGAGCGTGGGTTGCCTCGCGCAACACATGAATTCACGTGTGGTGGCAAACTGAAAGCCTGCACTGGTTACGTTTCGGCAACCATCGGCGCCGTCAGTGTGTACGCCTAAAGCGGCTCATCATCGGAGCGCAGTTTTTTTGGCGGTCAGTCCCCGTTCGCTGAATAAGTCTGTCGATATTTCCGCAGATTTCGTTGATTCAACACTGTCGGCGAGTCATCCGAGCGGTTGTTTGTGGCAGGCACAGCGAAAACTGAAACCCCGTGGCACCAGTTAGCCAACTTTATTGTTGATTTTAAATCACTTTTTCTTTGTTCATACCTAACAACTAATTCAAACCCGTTCGCTTTGCTCACTGGACGGCACTGCGTGCCGCCGTTTAATTAAAAGTTATGCCATTTGTTTTTCATTCAACGTTAGTATTAAATCGAGTCCTGCTACGTTATGCGCGTTAAATTAACTCCCGTTCACTAATCTGAAAGCCTTTGACTAGCAGTTTCATAAGCTTGTTCATCGTCACGTTTACCAATGGCGATGACCAATATAACGATTTCGTCATCTAATACTTGGTAGACCAAACGAAAACCTGATGCTCGTAGCTTGATTTTATAACAACCAGCCAAATCACCGTGTAATCTCGCTGATTTTATATGTGGGTTGCCCTGCAATTTTTTCAGCTTTTTTTTGAATTGTTCCCGAATGGCTTTATCCAGCTTGTTCCACTCTTTCAGGGCTCGCTCATCGAACTCAATTTCAAATATCATCGAGATTTACCCTGATCCGCTTTGCTGGATTTTTCAATCGATGTCGCACTACGTCTAAAATATCTGCATCATTGTCATTTTCTGACACCATGACAGATACTTCCGCGAACGGAAGCTTTTGATTTTCAGCGACATATCGAAGAAAAAGGCGCAACGCATCTGAAGGTGAAAGGTTCATTTTTTCTAATGCTTGGTAGGCATTTTTCTTTAATTCATCATCAATTCGAACTTGGATGGTTGTCATTATGCACTCTCCTGCACTACAGATGTATTACAGTATAATGCATTACATTTGTAGTGCAATAAATCTTCATAGCATATACCCCAAGGCGCTCGACACTATCGAATCTGTATCGCTACTTGAGTCTATTATTGCTAAAAAAGGTATCGCTTGGCATCATATGAATATGAACAAATTCATACACAGTTCTGCGTTATTGCATCTGACTTGTTAAAAGCCAGTGCGGTAGCCATTGTCCTGTTTTTGGCTGTTACAAAAGCAAAAGCGCATAACAAATTTTTAATGTCGGATGGCACTACGTGCCACCGCATAAAACGAAGTTATGTGATTTTCTTGTTCGCATCTGATGTTGATCTTTTGACCAAACAGGTTATCATTAAAGATAACATTTACTAGCTATCATCTATGATGACTTGGAATATTGAGTTTTTTGATGGTGTTGAAGAAGACATTCTTGATATGCCAGCAAAAATACAAGCGCGAATGATCCACTTACTCGAACTAATCGAGGTCCACGGCGCTAATCTGGGCTCACCACATACAGAACCTATGGGTGATGGCCTATTTGAGATACGGGCAAAAGCACAAGAAGGCATTGGTCGTTGTTTATACTGCTATATGAAAGGCCAACATATTATTGTTCTTCATGCTTTTGTTAAGAAATCACAGAAAACGCCCAAAAAAGACCTTCAACTTGCTCGCAGCAGACAACGAGAGGTAGAACGCAGATGAGTTTACAACGACTGAAAGCACGTGCTTTTGAAAATCCAGAAGTAAAAGCTGAATACGATCAATTAGCTCCTGAATTTGCACTCACTAATACCCTAATTTCTATGCGTCAAAAAGCAGGTTTAACGCAAGATGAAATTGCAAAACGTATGGGTACTCAAAAAAGTAACATTAGCCGACTTGAGCGCGGTTCAAGCAACCCAAGCTGGAAAACACTCCAGAACTACGCCCATGCTTGTGGTTTCGAGCTCTCTGTGAACGTTCAAAATATCTGCTGATCCTGCAACGAACTTTTTTCTGGCAAAAATCACATAACAAAAATTTAAAGTTGGACGGCACTACGTGCCGCCACTTAAATCGAAGTTAGGTAATAAAAACAGATTCCGTTTTTGCGATGAATTCAAGCCTTAAAGCGGCTAATCGGATAGCCCAGTGGTGTTTGCGGCTCACTTCCTGAGCGTGGGTTGCCTCGCGCAACACATGAATTCACGTGTGGTGGCAAACTGACAGCCTGCACTGGTTACGTTTCGGCAACCATCGGCGCCGTCAGTGTGTACGCCTAAAGCGTCTCATCATCAGAGCGCAGTTTTTTTGGCGGTCAGTCCCCGTTCGCTAAATAAGTCTGTCGATATTTCCGCAGATTTCGTTGATTCAACACTGTCGGCGAGTCATCCGAGCGGTTGTTTGTGGCAAGCACAGCGAAAACTGAAAGCCCGTGGCACCAGTTAGCCAACATGTTGGTTGATAATAAGCTGCTTTTTCTTTGTTCATACCTAACAAAAATTTAAAGTTGGACAGCACTACGTGCTGCCACTTAAATCGAAGTTATGTGCAAAAACAGAGTTCTATTAACATTCAAGATCTAAGACGACAAAATGAATTTAGATTTATTATCAAAGATAATAGGTGTATTAGGCTTTGTCATAAGTCTATTAACCTTTTTTATAACTAGATATGAAAAAAGAAAAAGAATTGAAATTGAGCTATCTTATGCTAATGAATTTGAGTTCGCTAAGAACGATGAAGAGAACATAAATGACAATTCTTTAATTCGAGTTCGTTTCACCAATATTGGCCCTACAGCAATAATCTTGAAACCTCGTACTCTAATCATTAAGCACGAAAACAAACTATTCAAACTTCAGAATGATGATTTTTATGGAATGAATGATTTCACAGAGTTAGTGCCCCCCCTTTCGACACGTGAAATCGGGGTTTATCTTGATTCTGTAATGGATATTTTAGACATAAAAGCACCCAAAACATATGACGCTAAATCACTTGAAAAGAGATATCGTCTTTATGTCGAAGTTTCTGACCACGTTGGTAAAAAATTTAAAACCAATAAATTTTATTATCATGAAGCCATCGGTGAATTTTGCACATAACAAAAACTTGGTGTGGGATTGCTACGCAACCCCACAAGTTGAAGTTAGGTAATAAAAACAGATTCCGTTTTTGCGATGAATTCGAGCCTTAAAGCGGCTAGTCGGATAGCCCAGTGGTGTTTGCGGCTCACTTCCTGAGCGTGGGTTGCCTCGCGCAACACATGAATTCACGTGTGGTGGCAAACTGAAAGCCTGCACTGGTTACGTTTCGGCAACCATCGGCGCCGTCAGTGTGTACGCCTAAAGCGGCTCATCATCAGGGCACAGTTGTTTGTGGCAGGCACAGCGAAAACCGAAAGCCCGTGGCACCAGTTAGCCAACTTTATTGTTGATTTTAAATCACTTTTTCTTTGTTCATACCTAACAAAAATTTAAAGTTGGACAGCACTACGTGCTGCCACTTAAATCGAAGTTAGGTAATAAAAACAGATTCCGTTCTTGCGATGAATTCGAGCCTTAAAGCGGCTAGTCGGATAGCCCAGTGGTGTTTGCGGCTCACTTCCTGAGCGTGGGTTGCCTCGCGCAACACATGAATTCACGTGTGGTGGCAAACTGACAGCCTGCACTGGTTACGTTTCGGCAACCATCGGCGCCGTCAGTGTGTACGCCTAAAGCGGCTCATCATCGGGGCGCAGTTTTTTTGGCGGTCAGTCTCCGTTCGCTGAATAAGTCTGTCGATATTTCCGCAGATTTCGTTGATTCAACACTGTCGGCGAGTCATCCGAGCGGTTGTTTGTGGCAGGCACAGCGAAAACTGAAAGCCCGTGGCACCAGTTAGCCAGCATGTTGGTTGATAACAAACCGCTTTTTCTTTGTTCATACCTAACAAAAATTTAAAGTCGGACAGCACTACGTGCTGCCACTTAAATCGAAGTTAAGTGCTAAACTGGATCTGAAATAGATGTTAGATTTATTCACCCCAATTGCAGAAGCAGAAAAGCTACATCCCATATTTTCAATGCTCCTACAGGGACAATATAAACCTGAAAGAGATGTGATTAACTCATGGGCTGAAGGCTTTAATGATAGAGATGGTAAATTTGTTTATGAGTTTCAAACAACGTTTGAATCTTCTATGTGGGAGTTATATCTACATGCTTTTCTCAAAGAACTAGATGCACAAATTGACTTCTCTCATCATGCACCAGACTTTGTTGTTGATATCATCAATAAACCATTAACGATCGAAGCAACAATTGCCGCACCGCCTCAAGGTGGTGAACCAGCTTCAGTCCATAAACAAAAGAATGCCCCTGAAGATCTTACAGAATTTAATCAACAATCATCTATTCGAGTTCTAAACAGTCTTTCATCAAAGATTAAAAAATATAGAAATAGCTATAACAAATTAGAGCATGTTAAGAACAAGCCATATGTTATCGCATTGGCATCATTTGATCGCCCTTTTGCACACCTCGCTGCTAATAGACCTATTTTGGCTGTATTGTTTGGCTTATATTATGATGAAGAAACAACTATAGCGACTGGCTCTGAAGAATTAATAACATATCCCGTAGATGCAGTAATTAAAAATGAGAATGTCAAAATACCAGTCGGCTTATTTACTACAGATGAATATAAAGATGTTAGTGCAATAATTTATAGCTCTTTAGCTACTTGGGGTAAAATACGAGCATTAGCTGACAATCCAGAAGCACCAACTGTTTATAATACTTTTCATCCCCCCATAGATGACAGCATTTACCCTGAAGTGAGACATACGCTTAAACGTGACTATACTGAGCAACTAGCTGACGGTTTGCATATATTACATAACCCTTTCGCTGAACATCCAATTGATGTAAAAACATTCAATCATGAACGTATTGCACAATACTTTTTTGAGCCTGAATACGGATTAAAAATAATTGCTCCAGATGATTTTTTGCTATTGAGACAATTATTTTCTATTACCCAAAAACGCACTTAACAAAATTTTAATGTCGGATGGCACTACGTGCCACCGCATAAAACGAAGTTAGTTGCTCATAAGGAATCGCTATGCATTTCTTTTATCTAGATGAAAGTGGAGATACTGGGGCTAATCTTCAGGATCAACAACAGCCAATTTTTGTCCTGGCTGGCCTGAGTGTCGCAGATAAAAAATGGAATAATACTAAAGAGTGCTTAGATGAAATAATAAACCAATATTTTAATGATTCGATACCTGCTGGTTTTGAAGTTCATTCTCATGCTCTATTATCTCCTCGGGGTGAAGGGTTCTTTCACAATCACCCTATAGAACAACGATTAGAATTAGTTAGAGAATTACTTAATCTAATAGAAGAACTTGGCCATCAAGTACATTACTTTGCTATCGAAAAAAGTTTACTGGCAGCCTCAGATTGTGAATATGAAACTGTCTTTAACTCAAAACATCCATATCTTTTGTCATTCGACTATTTAATTACTTATATGAATTGGCATGTAAAAAATAATTTAGGTCAATCAGCTAGAGGTATGATTGTTCTCGATGAAAAAGAAGAGCATAACGAAAGTATTGAGCAAATAATTCAAAACCGTCGATTTGAAGTTCCTAATACACAAAAAGTAAAATGGATTGTTGAATTTAGTCATCCTATAGATTCCAGAAAAAATCCTATGATTCAGTTGTCAGATTTAGTGGCACTTTGCATCAGACGTTTTTTAGAATATGAAAGAGGCTATAAAACAGCACCAGAACAAGTAACAAGATTCTATGCGGAGTGTTTTAATCTCATAGATAAAAGAGTTAAATCTAAGAACATTATCGACCGTAATGGTAGAAATTTAGACCATTTAAATGAACATTTATCACGTTCACAATGTAAACCAAGAACACAATGGCGACGTCAATATGGCATACAACGCAACTAACAAAATTTTAATGTCGGATGGCACTACGTGCCACCGCATAAAACGAAGTTAAATTATTATTGTTTTCCATTGCTTTTGTATATATCGAAGAAACATCTAGAACTTTATAATAAGGCTTAAAAATTGAATAATTTTATACGTGGAACAGTAGCATTAATCCCATACAACTTAATAAGAGAGTTTTTTGTTATCGTATTGGTTTCATTTATACCCATCGTTATTTTTCAATTTTTAATACATGATTTGAAGTTGGTTAATGATACCATTCATTCTTTTCTTGAACATGGACCGCTATTTGATTTTTTATTAGGCTTAACTGCATTAAGTATCGTTGTCGCTTCAATAAATTACCTATATAGAGGTAAAACGATATCATTCTTACGTAGTATATTTAATGAAGTGGGTACAGGTCTCATTTGTTCACTTAGATTGGCTACAGGTCCATTCATACTTCAACCAATAATCGACTTCAACAAAGTAAACGTTGACTTAATTTTAAGTATTTGGTCTTACGGCATAGGCTTCTATATTTTTTGTGCAGTTATGTCTTCATATAACCAGCATCTTGAGACATATTTTTATAAAAGAAACTACCCAAACAATCTGATATAAATTTAGAAAAATAATTTAACAAAAACTTGGTGTGGGACTGCTACGCAGCCCCACAAGTAAAAGTTAGGTAATTAATTTTCTTAACTTTTTTGCGGTGAATTCAAGTCTTAAAGCGGTGGGTATGTGAGTTCAATGGTGTTTACGGCTCACTTCCGGTGAAATGGTTGCCTCGCATCATAGACTGGACCTTAAGAATTAAACATTTCAAAAATTCCATCTAAGGTCCTATTTTTCTTGGCTTTTCTTTGTTGGGCTTTTTTCGCATTCTTTGATATATACGCTATAGCCCATTCCAGCCGAGCCGTTATTTCCAACCATGCTTGATGAATATAAGCCTCCAGTAGTGGTAACAACCAAACATCAACATTCTTCCCTGCTTTGTACACCGAAGCGGATGGCATACTTTGCATCGCGATGTACCTGCGGATGATCAATGCCAGCAAACTGGCCCAGACCAATCCTTTCATGATGGCTTGTTGGCCCGTTGCAAAACTTCGCCAGTTTGTATCGGATTTCAGCTCTTTAAACAGTAACTCAACCTGCCAACGACACCGGTAAATCATCATGATCTCATCGGCTGACCACGTTGTTGCTGGTAAATTGGTGACCCAGATACAAAATCGTTTTTCTTCTGCAAACCAACGACGGACTAACCGGAATTCATCCGCGCCTCGCTTGATTTTTAAGTCCAAAACCTCTGAGCGATTCATTTTTCGGTCGATTTCTTTGAGTTTCAGACCGGCGAGTTTGGGTAATATCCGACCCTGACCATTGCGTGCTTCGATTATCACTGGATTGAGGTTTTTACCGCCTCTGACGATGAATGAACCGCCATGTTCAGATAACTGACTGAAATACTTGAAGTCTACATACCCGGCATCCGCCAGCAGCAACTGATTGCGCATCAGTTCTGTTTTCGGCAAATACGCCCGCTCTGAAGCTGTATCGGCGGTGATCATCATGGCTTTTGGCATTTGATGTTTTAGCGATAACGTCATATGACATTCAATCGCCGCCGGATGGGTTGGAAATCGACTTGGGAAAACTTCCGCTAAGCCATCATGAACTCGGAAAGAACTGCCATCCTGTAACAGGATATCGTCAAAACAGTCGAGTTTGGTGGGCAACTTTGCTTTCAGTGCCAAAACAAACTGCGCAATAGCAAACTCGGTTAACTGTTGCATTAATTGTGCAAACGCCGGTTTTCGTAATTGATTATGAAAGGGCTTATAAGCCACAAACTGTTTTTCACTGAGACTCATTCCATTGAATTGTCGATGAAGATCCGCGATAGCATGACAATTCCCTTTACTGAGCGCAGCAAGCAGACTCAGGACTAACGATTGAGGTTCAATGGTCCGTTCACGTTTTAAGAAGCCAGTACGTCTGGCGACTCTGGTTATAAAATCTGGACAGAAGAATTGCGATAATTGGTGTTTTAAGGAGATAATCGTCATCGGCTTCATGGTTGATGAGAAATGGTTTGGCGACGATTATCTGATCATAAATGAGGCCATTTTTCTATCTGAAATAAAGAGTTATCGCTTAAGATCCTGTCTATGTGCCTCGCATAACTCATGACATCACTGCCAGTGTGTAATTCGATGCCGCACTGGTTATGTCTTCGGCAACCTTCAGGGCCGTTGGTGTGTATGCCTGGAGCGGCTCATCATCCGGGCATTGTGTTTTTAACAACCACTCCCCGATGGCTAAATGAGCAAATTTGAGATTTAAGTAAATTTCGTTGATTCAATTTTGTTGGCGGGTAATTCCGAGCGGTGGTTTGAAGCTGATGCAGTGAAAACGGGAAGTCCGTGCACCAGTTAGCTGGTTTTATGGGTGAAGAATAAATGACAGCACCTTTGTTCTCCTACCTAACAAAAAGTTCAAAACACGTTCGCTTCGCTCACTGGACGGCACTACGTGCCGCCGTTTAACTAAAAGTTAAGTTCTTTGTAATCCGTTATATCCCATAGCAATGAGATGAATTCACATATGTAATCGTTAAATTACGAGGTGAAATATGTCGCGTTTATTTTATCTTCTTCTTTTTATTTTTATACTGGAGCCCCGCAGCTTTAGCTAAAACAGAAAAAACGAGCCACAAAACGTCTGATGTTGATGTCGCACAATTGCTTATTAATGAATCAATAAATAATTATAGTGGTAATTGCCCCCTGCCCTTACAATCATGCAAAAAATGGTAGTCGCTGCGGTAAACGGAGTGCCTATAGTCGTATCGGCGGTGAAAGCCCACTATGCTATAAATCTGATATCTCTAAAGAAATGATTGAGGCTTGGCGAAAAGAACATGAGTCCAAATGATATGGTTCAGCCTACTATACTAAAAGCAGGTATTCGTGATGTGATGTTTGGTCATAACGTTAAAATCATCGAGCCAGTGAATATCTATGGCTGCACAATTGATGATGATACTTTCATTGGCCCCTTCGTTGAGATACAGAAAAACGTTCAAAATCGGTAAACGCTCAAAAATCCAGTCTCATACTTTCATCTGTGAGTTCGTTACTATTGGTGATGATTGCTTTATTGGGCATGGTGTCATGTTTGCTAATGATTTATTTAAAACTGGCACGCCTGATCCAGATCCTGATTCATGGGGACGAACGCTGATAGAGAGCAATGTTAGCATTGGTTCTAATGCAACCATTCTGCCTGTCAAAATTTGCTCAGGTGCTGTGGTTGGGGGCCGGTGCAGTCGTGACTAAAGACATCACGATCCCAGGCACCTATTTAGGCAATCCAGCAAAGCTGTCCCGAGCGTTTGGCTAGTTCAGTGAAAAACAAAAAACTTAACAAAAATTTAAAGTTGGACAGCACTACGTGCTGCCACTTAAATCGAAGTTAGGTAATTAATTTTCTTAACTTTTTTGCGGTGAATTAAAGCCTTAAAGCGGTGGGCATGAGGGTTCGGTGTTGTTTGCGGCTCACTTCCGGTGAAATGGTTGCCTTGCATAACTCATGAATTCACCTTCAGTGTGTAATTCAAAACTGCACTGGGTTATGTCTGCGGCAACCTTCAAGGCCGTCGGTGTGTATGCCTGGAGCGGCTCATCATCCGGGCGTGGCGTTTTTGGCAACCACTGCCCGTTCACTAAATAAGTTAATTTGAAATGCCCGCCCAATTTCGTTGTTTCAACATCGTCGGCGGGTAATTCCGAGCGGTGGTTTGAAGCTGGTGCAGTGAAAAACAGAAAGTCCGTGCACCAATAAGTTGGTTCTGTGGTGAAGAATAAATGGCCTTTCCTTTATTCTCCCTACCTAACAAAAAGTTCAAACACGTTCGCGTTGCTCACTGGACGGCACTACGTGCCGCCGTTTAACTAACAGTTAAATTTTTCTGAGATATTCCATGATCGCCAAAACGCCAGCACCACCCTACTACGCTGTGATTTTTACTTCTATTCGCACTGATATTGATGAGGGTTACGGTCTGACTGCTGATGCCATGGTGGCATTAGCTGAAAAACAGCCTGGCTTTCTTGGTGTTGAATCCGCACGAAATGACGTTGGCATTACCGTTTCTTATTGGGCTGACCTTGATTCAATTCAGCAGTGGAAATCAAACTCTGAGCACTTGCTAGCGCAAAAGCTTGGCCGCGAAAAATGGTATCAAGCGTTTAAAACAAGAATCGCCAAAGTTGAACGTGATTATGAATTTTGATTTTCCCATTGAAACCGCTCGATTATTCATTCGCCCTTATTCTGCCTCAGATATCAATGAACAAACCGAGGCTGTGCCTTGAGTCAGTTACAACTGTAGGTCGGTGGTTATCATGGTGCACACCCTGACTACACAGTAAGAGATGCCGCTGAATGGTTCGTTATTTGTGATGATGCAATGAAAGAAGGTGACGCTTTTACGTTCGGTTTATTCGATAAAGAGGACGAATCAACTCATTGGTAGCGTGACAATTAATCAACTCAAACCCGATATGAAAATTGGCAATATCGGTTATTGGGTACGCGAATCCAAGCAAGGTCTAGGTTATGCCCATGAGGCTGTTCTAGCGATTAAGCAATTTGGCTTTCATAAATTAAAACTGCTTCGTTTAGAAATCGTTGCTGCAATTGATAACAAACCTAGCAATCGTGTTGCAATTAAATCGGGTGCTAGATTTGAATACGTCGATAAACAACGAATTCAACTTAAAAGCGGTTATGTTGATGCCAATGTTTACGGATTTTTTGCATCAAAAGAAGCAACCTGATCCATAAAGAAAAATTTAACAAAAACTTAATGTGGGACGGTTTTCAACCGCCCCATAAGTCGAAGTTAAATTTTTCTGAGATATTCCATGATCGCCAAAACGCCAACACCACCCTACTACGCTGTGATTTTTACTTCTATTCGCACTGATATTGATGAGGGTTACGGTCTGACTGCTGATGCCATGGTGACATTAGCTGAAAAACAGCCTGGCTTTCTTGGTGTTGAATCCGCACGAAATGACGTTGGCATTACCGTTTCTTATTGGGCTGACCTTGATTCAATTAAGCAGTGGAAATCAAACTCTGAGCACTTGCTAGCACAAAAGCTTGGCCGCGAAAAATGGTACAAAACTTTTAAAACAAGAATCGCCAAAGTTGAACGTGATTATGACTTTTGATTTTCCCATTGAAACCGCTCGATTATTCATTCGTCCTTATTCTGCCTCAGATATCAATGAACAAACCGAGGCTGTGCTTGAGTCAGTTACAACTGTAGGTCGTTGGTTATCATGGTGCACAGCTGACTACACAGTAAGAGATGCAGCTGAATGGTTCGTTATTTGTGATGATGCAATGAAAGAAGGTGACGCTTTTACGTTCGGTTTATTCGATAAAGAGACGAATCAACTCATTGGTAGCGTGACAATTAATCAACTCAAACCCGATATGAAAATTGGCAATATCGGTTATTGGGTGCGTGAATCCAAGCAAGGTCTCGGTTATGCCCATGAGGCTGTTCTAGCGATTAAACAATTTGGCTTTCGTGAATTAAAACTGCTTCGTTTAGAAATCGTTGCTGCGATTGATAACAAACCTAGCAATCGAGTTGCAATTAAATCGGGTGCTAGATTTGAATACGTCGATAAACAACGAATTCAACTTAAAAGCGGTTATGTTGATGCCAATGTTTACGGATTTTTTGCATCAAAAGAACCAACCTGATCTATAAAGAAAAATTTAACAAAAACTTAATGTGGGACGGTTTTCAACCGCCCCATAAGTCGAAGTTAGGTAATAAAAACAGATTCCGTTTTTGCGATGAATTCGAGCCTTAAAGCGGCTAGTCGGATAGCCCAGTGGTGTTTGCGGCTCACTTCCTGAGCGTGGGTTGCCTCGCGCAACACATGAATTCACGAGTGGTGGCAAACTGAAAACCTGCACTGGTTACGTTTCGGCAACCATCGGCGCCGTCAGTGTGTACGCCTAAAGCAGCTCATCATCGGGGCGCAGTTGTTTGTGGCAGGCACAGAGAAAACTGAAAGTCCGTGGCACCAGTTAGCCAGCATGTTGGTTGATAATAAACTGCTTTTTCTTTGTTCATACCTAACAAAAATTTAAAGTTGGACAGCACTACGTGCTGCCACTTAAATCGAAGTTAGGTAATAAAAACGGCTTCATTGTTGGCGGTGAATTCAAGCCTTAAAGCGGCTAGTCGGATAGTCCTGTGGTGTTTACCGGCTCACTTCCTGAGCGTGGGTTGCCTCGCGCAACACATGAATTCACGTGTGGTGGCAAACTGACAGCCTGCACTGGTTACGTTTCGGCAACCATCGCGCGCCGTCAGTGTATACGCCTAAAGCGGCTCATCATCGGGGCGCAGTTTTTTGGCGGTCAGTCCCCGTTCGCTGAATAAGTCTGTCGATATTTCCGCAGATTTCGTTGATTTCAACACTGTCAGCGAGTCATCCGAGCGGTTGTTTGTGGCAGGCACAGCGAAAACTGAAAGCCCGTGGCACCAGTTAGCCAACTTTATTGTTGATTTTAAATCACTTTTTCTTTGTTCATACCTAACAAAATTTTAATGTCGGATGGCACTATGTGCCACCGCATAAAAAGAAGTTAGATCTTAAAAGGTATACAAATTGAGCATCAGAGAAGTATTTAATATCCTTTTTGAAAAGCAAGAGCCAACTCATAGACAGGATCTTAAGCGATAACTCTTTATTTCAGATAGAAAAATGGCCTCATTTATGATCAGATAATCGTCGCCAAACCATTTCTCATCAACCATGAAGCCGATGACGATTATCTCCTTAAAACACCAATTATCGCAATTCTTCTGTCCAGATTTTATAACCAGAGTCGCCAGACGTACTGGCTTCTTAAAACGTGAACGGACCATTGAACCTCAATCGTTAGTCCTGAGTCTGCTTGCTGCGCTCAGTTAAAGGGAATTGTCATGCTATCGCGGATCTTCATCGACAATTCAATGGAATGAGTCTCAGTGAAAAACAGTTTGTGGCTTATAAGCCCTTTCATAATCAATTACGAAAACCGGCGTTTGCACAATTAATGCAACAGTTAACCGAGTTTGCTATTGCGCAGTTTGTTTTGGCACTGAAAGCAAAGTTGCCCACCAAACTCGACTGTTTTGACGATATCCTGTTACAGGATGGCAGTTCTTTCCGAGTTCATGATGGCTTAGCGGAAGTTTTCCCAAGTCGATTTCCAACCCATCCGGCGGCGATTGAATGTCATATGACGTTATCGCTAAAACATCAAATGCCAAAAGCCATGATGATCACCGCCGATACAGCTTCAGAGCGGGCGTATTTGCCGAAAACAGAACTGATGCGCAATCAGTTGCTGCTGGCGGATTGCCGGGTATGTAGACTTCAAGTATTTCAGTCAGTTATCTGAACATGGCGGTTCATTCATCGTCAGAGGCGGTAAAAACCTCAATCCAGTGATAATCGAAGCACGCAATGGTCAGGGTCGGATATTACCCAAACTCGCCGGTCTGAAACTCAAAGAAATCGACCGAAAAATGAATCGCTCAGAGGTTTTGGACTTAAAAATCAAGCGAGGCGCGGATGAATTCCGGTTAGTCCGTCGTTGGTTTGCAGAAGAAAAACGATTTTGTATCTGGGTCACCAATTTACCAGCAACAACGTGGTCAGCCGATGAGATCATGATGATTTTACCGGTGTCGTTGGCAGGTTGAGTTACTGTTTAAAGAGCTGAAATCCGATACAAACTGGCGAAGTTTTGCAACGGGCCAACAAGCCATCATGAAAGGATTGGTCTGGGCCAGTTTGCTGGCATTGATCATCCGCAGGTACATCGCGATGCAAAGTATGCCATCCGCTTCGGTGTACAAAGCAGGGAAGAATGTTGATGTTTGGTTGTTACCACTACTGGAGGCTTATATTCATCAAGCATGGTTGGAAATAACGGCTCGGCTGGAATGGGCTATAGCGTATATATCAAAGAATGCGAAAAAAAGCCCAACAAAGAAAAGCCAAGAAAAATAGGACCTTAGATGGAATTTTTGAAATGTTTAATTCTTAAGGTCCAGTCTATGAGAGCCAACTAGTATTACCGAATGGTTCTGCGAGACGAAAGTAGAAAAAATATCCTTTATTTCAATAGTCATATTTCTCTTGTTAACATTTTTAATGTCAACTTTTAAAAAATAATCTCAGTGGGTATTTTTTGTTGGCTTCTTTTTTATGTTCAATTATTTACTCAACATCATCATTTTATAGTAGTTATAAATTCTTCATTAATCCTCTTGACTATTATTTGAAAAATGTATTTATCGCATTAGATGATGAAGATGAAATTCACAACAAATTAAATATCATTGATGAAAAATACTTAGAGAAGACAAAAGATAGATTATCTTTTGAGTTAGAACGAATAGACAAACGGTTGGGAACTCTTATTGGTGCGATCGATAAATTAGGTATATTCCCAGCAATTATTGGTTTTTACGTCACTGCATCTAAGCTTTTCAGCGATACCCAACCTGGGATCATGTTTTATCTCATGGTTGGTTTAGCTGCAGGAATTTATTTTAGTAGTTTGCCTGTAATTGGTTTAGTTAATAAATTAGAAAAAGGTAAATTCATTATCGAATGTAATTTATCCGCTAGAGAAAAATCCGATATGGAAACAACGATCTAACAAATAATTCAAACCCGTTCGCTTTGCTCACTGGACGGCACTACGTGCCGCCGTTTAATTAGAAGTTAGGTAATAAAAACGGCGTCATTGTTGGCGGTGAATTCAAGCCTTAAAGCGGCTAGTCGGATAGCCCAATGGTGTTTGCGGCTCACTTCCTGAGCGTGGGTTGCCTCGCGCAACACATGAATTCACGTAATTTGGCAAACTGAAAGCCTGCACTGGTTACGTTTCGGCAACCATCAACGCCGTCAGTGTGTACGCCTAAAGCGGCTCATCATCGGGGCGCGGTTGTTTGTGGCAAGCACAGCGAAAACTGAAAGCCCGTGGCACCAGTTAGCCAACTTTATTGTTGATTTTAAATCACTTTTTCTTTATTCATACCTAACAAAAATTTAAAGTCGGACAGCACTACGTGCTGCCACTTAAATCGAAGTTAGGTAATAAAAACTGATTCCGTTTTTGCGGTGAATTCGAACCTTAAAGCGGCTAATCGGATAGCCCAGTGGTGTTTGCGGCTCACTTCCTGAGCGTGGGTTGCCTCGCGCAACACATGAATTCACGTTGATTCGGCAAACTGACAGCCTGCACTGGTTACGTTTCGGCAACCATCAACACCGTCAGTGTGTACGCCTAAAGCGGCTCATCATCGGGGCGTAGTTGTTTGTGGCAGGCACAGCGAAAACTGAAAGCCCGTGGCACCAGTTAGCCAACTTTATTGTTGATTTTAAATCACTTTTTCTTTGTTCATACCTAACAAAAATTTAAAGTTGGACAGCACTACGTGCTGCCACTTAAATCGAAGTTAGTTTTTAATAGCAGAGGGTTTTAATTTGGCCTTTATAGACATAATACAAACAGCCTTTGATAAAGATACAGTAGGCATGATTCTGATCTTGGTATCTACAATTCTAGGATTAATATCTTTATTTGCTCAGTATTATCATCGAAAAAAAATCAACTCAGAACTAGACCTAATAGAGTCCAGAGTGAGAAGCAGACGCGAAAATCTAAAGAACCTCCCAGAATCAGATAGAATCACCATAGAACAAGAATTATCTGCGATTGAAATGAAAATTGCAGAACTACGCCCCCAAAAATACTTTAAAAACAGACAAAATGGTTCAGTTACACAAGAGTTACTTCTTCATATTGTTCCTGTAGTTATAGCTTTATCATTTACGTTCACTTTAATTTATTTATTGATAATCAATCAAAACAATCAAAACTATCAATCCCCTGAAGTTTTAAAAAATGGATTATCCATCATAATTGGATATTATTTTGGAGTTGCCGCAAAGGAAGTTCCCTCAGGCAGTACTAAAAATGAAGTTCTTTCTGAAGTTAATAACAAAATATCGCAGATTGAAGAAAAAATGCAGCAAAATAAAAACTAACAAAAACTTAGTGTGGGACCGCTTTGCGGCCCCACAAGTCGAAGTTAGGTAATAAAAACGGCTTCACTGTTGACGGTGAATTCAAGCCTTAAAGCGGCTAGTCGGATAGCTCGGTGTTTTTTGCGGCTCACTTCCTGCGAGTGGGTTGCCTCGCGCAACACATGAATTCACGTTGATTAGGCAAACTGGTTGCCTGCACTGGTTACGTCTTCGGCAACCATCAGCGCCGTCAGTGTGTACGCATAAAGCGGCTCATCATCGGGGCGCAGTGTTTTTAGCAACCACTTCCCACTCATTAAATGCGCCGATTTGTGATTTCAGCCAATTTTGTTGATTCAATATCGTCGGCGAGTAATTCCGAGCGGTTGTTTAAAGCTGCCGCAGTTGCAACATTGAAACCTGTGGCACCACTTAGCCAGTTTTGTGGTTGATAATGAAAGGTTTTTTCTTTGTTCAATACCTAACAAATAATTCAAACACGTTCACTTCGTTCACTGGACGGCACTGCGTGCCGCCGTTTAATTAGAAGTTAACCTGAAAAGACAAATCTAGGGTACTACCAAATAGATACAACTAAAAAATGAATTAATCTTTGTGACTTACAAGTATTAATTCATTCATTTCATTCAGATAGATATTTGAAGAATGGTTAAATTTTGGTTCAACATCTGCATTTGATATTTCACAAACAACATTTTTAATTTTTTTATCAGCGCCGCATTCTGCATCTTGCGCAGATCTGGTAGCCCAGTGCATTTGTTTCCAAAGGCTTAAAATTTGCTTTTCTTTCATCACGTTCAGCGTTATCTGTTCACCAGTTTGGGTGTTTGTTAAAATTCCAGAATGATGCTGTTCAGTTACACTGAAAACCTTTTTGCCCTGAGCATTTGTATAGTCACCGACCAGACAGTCAATATGAGCCAAAGCATTGAATGAGAAAAATGCGGCAGATAATACGATTAGTTTTTTCATGAATCATCTCGTCAGCTTATGAATGAAAACGCTGTCACTATAGTTAACGAACCTTACTTGGCAATCATTTGTTGATATAAATCAAATTTGAGTCGCTTTTTCATGTGCGAATTAGTCCTATACCAAGAAAAATACGCCATGGCTTTATTGAATTCTGGTTTAATTTTAATGCCGCTTTGTGGTTGCTCATTCTACGACTCACCTACTGCGCTATACCCTACCTTTTATATGGTTGATTTGTTTGACTCCACTCCATAAGGTGTTGTTATCTCTTTCCAGCTCTGGAGGCTGTGATGTTAAAAGGTAGCTGTCTGTGCAACTCAATTCAGTATGAAATTCATGGTGAACTTGGCCAAGCCATGATGTGCCATTGTTCAAAATGCCGTAAAGCAAATGGGTCTGCTTTTGCTGTAAATGCAGCAGTAAAGGCTGATGAATTTAAAATTATCTCTGGTCAAGAATTCGTTACTGAATTCGAATCTACGCCTGGCGTGTTTCGCTCATTTTGCAAGAAGTGTGGTTCCCCTTTAGTCAGTCGTCGTCCATCGCAGCCTGACGTTTTACGGTTACGAATTGGCACTCTCGATACACCCGTTAAGGTCAAACCAGTTGCACATATTTTTGTGGGTTCTAAAGCAGTGTGGGATGAAATCCATGATGACATTCCACAATTTAATGAACGTCCATAATGTGAAATTTCAGGTTAACAAAAAATTAATGGGGGACCACTTCGTGGCCCCATAATTCGAAGTTAGGCAATAAAAACAGATTCCGTTTTTGCGGTGAATTCAAGCCTTAAAGCGGCTAGTCGGATAGCCCTGTGGTGTTTGCGGCTCACTTCCTGAGCGTGGGTTGCCTCGCGCAACACATGAATTCACGTGTGGTGGCAAACTGAAAGCCTGCACTGGTTACGTTTCGGCAACCATCAACGCCGTCAGTGTGTACGCCTAAAGCGGCTCATCATCGGGGCGCAGTTTTTTGGGCGACCACTCCCCGTTCGCTGAATAAGTCAGTCGATGTTTCCGCAGATTTCGTTGATTCAACACTGTCGGCGAGTCATCCGAGCGGTTGTTTGTGGCAAGCACAGCGAACACTGAAAACCTGTGGCACCAGTTAGCCAACTTTATTGTTGATTTTAAATCACTTTTTCTTTGTTCATACCTAACAAAAATTTAAAGTTGGACAGCACTACGTGCTGCCACTTAAATCGCAGTTATGACTCAAAAGATTTTTTTGACATCGCGGTAAAAGTTTTCATGCGAGCCTAAAGCCATCAACTCCAAAGTGACCGTGCCGTCTTCGTAGCTGTAACCAAGTAATGTTAATTGATTAACCATACTAAATTTATATACGCGTAAAAAAGCAAGATCCCCTTTCTTTTGCTCACCTAAAAGAGGATCTATCATTAATTGTTTAATTGCTTCATCCAGATCTGCTTTTTGATTTTTATGAAGTTTTTTGACCGCTTTTTTAAATGTAGGCGTTTGAAGAACTTGGGTTATTTTAGCCAAAGCTGTAACTCTCCAGCTTACCAGCTTCTTTTTCAGCTTTAGCGATGATGGCTTGCTTGACAAATTCGTATGGCAGGTCAGGATTATCTTCCATCATTTCGCCGATTTTGGCCCAGTGTTCAATCTGCTTAGGCGTTGTGCGATTCAGCGCTTTTGCCATGATTGCTGCCTTATCGACAAGATCTTGGTCAAGTCTAATGCTTGCTGTAGACATATCTATCTCCGTTGTGATTTACGCTACAATCGTAGCAATACGCCACACCCGTGGCAATATGAGTCATAACAAAATTTTAATGTCGGATGGCACTACGTGCCACCGCATAAAACGAAGTTAGGTAATAAAAACGGCTTTATTGGTGGCGGCGAATTAGAGCCCTAAAGCGGCTGTGCAGATGGTCCAGTGGTGTTTACGGCTCACTACTTGAGCGTGGGTTGCCTCGCGCAACACATGAATTCTCGTGAGGTGGCAACCTCAAACCTGCACTGGTTACGTGTCGGCAACCATCAGCGCCGTCAGTGTGTACGCCTAAAGCGGCTCATCATCAAAACGCGGTTGTTTGAAGCTGGCGCAGTGAAACTTGAAAGTCCGTGGTCCCACTTAGCCAGTTTTGTTATTGATAAGAAATGACGTTTTCTTTGTTCACACCTAACAACTAATTCAAACCCGTTCGCTTTGCTCACTGGACGGCACTGCGTGCCGCCGTTTAATTAAAAGTTATATTTTAAGAGAACTCTCATGTTAGTAAATTTAATCGATTGCTTTATTCTTCCTAGCAGTAAAGAACTTACTGCCGTAGAAACCAAAAATATCACAACAATCTATCAATGTTTCAAAAAATATTTTCCAACATTTAACGTATATCTAGTTGTACTCGGTGGCAGCAAAAGACATGTTGTATTTGGAAAACATAATCAACCTGTACTCTCATTCAAAAAAAACAAAAATGAAATCTTATTTGGATTCAGGACGGAAGATAAAAAAATAATATCAACCATAAATAAATCCTATAACCATGACAAAAGAATTTGCATCAGCAAAAACGAAATCTCAGAAAATGATCTACGCCCGCTAGTTGAAATAACAAATTCAATTTCTAAATTTAAAGAGCGAATGCAAGGCGATTCACTTTTCATCTATGATGACATGCCAATGAACAAAGATTTAAAACCTTCAACTGGCAACATAGACCCTGAGGGAATAATCAAGCAAGAAATCGAACATCAATATGAAGAAGGCGCCAGACAATTAAGAGAAGCATTATACTTTAAAAGAAACACTAAACTAGTCATGGAAGCCAAAAATCATTATGGATATATATGCCAATCATGTGGATTTAATTTCAAAGAAACATATGGCGAATTAGGTGCGAATTACATTGAATGCCATCATAAAAACCCTCTCTCAGAAAGAGATACGGAATTATATTCAACGATATCAGATATAGATATTTTATGCTCAAATTGTCATCGAATGATTCATCGTAAAAAACCCGCATTGAAGATAGATGAATTAAAATCAATGATAAAAAATATAACAAAAACTTGAAATTGGACGGCACTTCGTGCCGCCATTTAAGTAAAAGTTATGCGATTAGGCAAGTATTTTTCTATCACTACTAAAAGGTAAATAAATGACAAAGCCAAGATTATTTATTGGCTCATCATCAGAAAGTTATGATGTAGCTAGTGCGTGCAATGCATGTATGGATAGAAAAGTTGAAGTAACACTGTGGGACAAAATATTTGAACCAGGTGGAAATACACTAAGTTCATTACTTAATAAAGCGACTAATGTTGATTTTGCTTTATTTATCTTCAATCCTGAAGACATCACTATGATGAGAAATAACTCAAAACCTGTAATTAGAGATAATGTTTTATTTGAGCTAGGTTTGTTTATAGGTGCAATAGGTAAAGAGCGTTGTTTCATTCTAGCTCCTAGAGATGCAGATTTTCATATGCCAACTGACTTATTAGGCATAAATAGACATGATTATGATCCATCCAGAACTGATAATGATTTGGAGTCTGCTGTAAACGCAGCATGCACACGTTTTATCAACCAGATAAATAAACTAGGTAATTTTAAACGCCAATCAATAGATTTATTGCGCGTGCAGGAATCTCCCATAAATCATAACTTCACAATAAGTGATGATATGATGAGAATTCTAGCCAAACTACTTCCTACAATGACAGATTCCTCTAAATAACTGTTCCGAAATGTAGATCACTTGGTAGGAGTAACTCGGTTTTAGTTATGCGATCATATCGTCGCCAAACTAAACAACCGCCCAAAACCGAGTTAGCGCTATGTTACCAGTTTTATCTCGTGCCGAACGCAGACGCATCGAAAAAATCATTCATAAAACCAACGATAAAGAACATGCCCGGCGTCTGACCGCCATTTTAATGCTGCATCAGGGACATACTGTTTCTACTGTTCATCAACTGACCGCCGCGGCTCGTTCGTCAATTCAGCGCTGGCTCAGTTGGTATCAAGAATGCGGCATTCATGGCCTCGAAAGTAAACAGCGCGGGCGATTTTGTTCTTTGCCATACCAACAGATCCGACTCATCATTGAGCTGCTTATTCAGTTTTCGCCTGAAGATTTTGGTTATCAACGCTCACGTTGGAGTTCAGAACTTTTTGCGTCACTTATTCATCGTCTGTGCCCTGAACTCAACATTGCGGCTTCAACCATTCGCCGTTGGTTACCTAAAATGGGCATTGTCTGGCGCAGGGCTGCACCGACACTCCATATTCGTGACCCACATCGTGATGAGAAAATGGCATTAATAAACAATGCATTACAACATCACTCTATGGATGAACCGGTTTTTTATGTTGATGAAGCAGATATCGATCTGAATCCTAAAATTGGTGCGGATTGGATGCGTCGTCATCAACAAAAACGCATTCCCACGCCAGGGAAAAACGAAAAACATTATGTTGCTGGTGCACTCAATAGTCAGACGGGCAAGGTGATTTACACCACTGGACTGAGTAAAGATTCAGATCTATTTATACAACTACTGGAAAAGCTGAAACGGCATTACCGTCGAGCGAAGAAAATTATTCTGGTCCTTGATAATTACGTGATCCACAAAAGCCAAAAAACGCAGAGATGGCTCAAGAACAATCCAAAATTTGAGCTATTGTTTCAACCTGTTTACTCGCCTTGGGTCAATCGAATTGAACTACTCTGGCGCTCAATGCACGAGATGGTCACCAGAAACCACCGATGTCGGGCGATGTGGGAATTATTGAGAAAGGTTAAGTATTTTTTGGATCATGTCAGCTCGTTTGCAACAGCAACACAGAATAAATAGGTGGAGCACAATTAGGATCAGTTATTTAGCTTATCCGTACATTATTTAAATCAAGATGTAGTACCACACAAGTTCAATTTATCACTTATAAAACTTGAGAGATTGCATTTTGTTGATAAGACAATTGAATCTGATATTAATGGAAATGAATGGTTTGCATATAAATTAACGCAAGATGCTGTAGAGTTTTTATTTGAAAATGAAGCTCGTTTAGACAAACTAATGTCAAATGAGCAACAAGAGTATATGCCGCCACCAGATTTTAATAGCGATATACCATTCTAAAATCGCATAACAAAAATTTGGTGTGGGATTGCTTCGCAACCCCACAAATAAAAGTTAGCATCATGGGAAGAAGTATAATTGCTTATTCAAAAACTAAACAAATGGCTTTCTGTTAATGGATCAGTAGCTTTACACAAAAATAGAATATTTTTGGTGGCTACATTGTCTCCTCTAGTTTTGGCCATAATACTGGCATACCCATTAACAGAGAATCTGACTATTGATCTATCCGTTGATGGATATGCAAATTTTATAACTATATTCAACCTTCCTTTATGGATTGCTTCTGCTAGCTTAGTGTTAGGGGTTGTTGTTAATCGGTTTCATAGCTCCGAGCAACGCGCGGCAACACTGATGTTATCTGTGGGACAAAATCATTTTTCTAACTATCTGAATCATAGAGATCACTTTCAGAAATATTTAAAGCCAATTTCTGAAAATTTAGGTATAGATGTAGACCCATTTAAAATATATGGAATCATATTTAGCTCATCGACGCCTTCTAATGCTGATATTTCACTTTCAGAGGGAGTATACGATTATTTCGCTGAAAAATTCGAAAGTGAGTTTTGGTCTAAAATGAAGTTTTCATCTCCTATATTTTCCAAACAAGAAGTGAACATCTATTTTCCTAGATTTGCAAAATCCATCGGTTTGAACATGGAATCAGTTGAATTGAAAAACTTTAATGAGTTGAAATCTATTTTAATAAAGATCCGTAAACTCTATCGCAGAGCAATGGAATACGGTACAACGAGAAATAGTTCAGAAAAAAATCAAGAAATTGAAGAATCTGGTTTTGCCATGTTAACAGGTGAGTTTACGTTATGGGCTCAAAATAATGGCTTTAACCAACAGTGGCCATAATGCTAACAAAAACTTAATGTGGGACGGTTTTCAACCGCCCCATAAGTCGAAGTTATGTTTTTAAAGAAATTACTCTTGCTTATTCAATAGGTTAAATATTGGTCACATGATTTTATCTGAAACATCTAAAACCAAGTTATTGCTGTGGCTTGACGCTGAAATGTCATCGCCTAATGAACATCAAATCCTTCTGGCTTACGATTTCATTGAACAATACATGACTGACCATGGCTTCCTGCTTGATGTTCCGCGATTGCGACATCTTATCCTTACTCATATTCACGCCAGCTCCATCACTCAGGCTGACATTGAGTTCACTATTGATAACAAAATTCAGTTACTCATTGATATCTTAGACATGAATAAATTGGCCCGTATTAGTTCGTTTCACATGCTAAACAACCCCATTGAGCGAACAGGTAAGTCCTTTGTGAAAACAAATTTCGGTCGTTTTTTATTCATGAAACCCTGACGCTAAAATGCGTCCAATTCATGCTGTTTTTCCTATTACCTTTTCGTGTTGTGATAAAACCACCCTACTCTTTTTTACACGACTGCTCAGGTTCCATTTGCCAATATCAGAGCCTTTCGGCATCATATTCATATGAAAAACATGCGTTTTATCATTACTCTTTTGGCTCTGGCCTTTGTTCAGGTCTGGCGGTAGCTTTGTCGTTTAAAAACACAAGCGAAAACGTCAGGTTAAACACGTTCATCGTTGAAAACATAACAAAAACTTAATGGCGGACAGCACTTCGTGCTGCCCCATAAGTCGAAGTTATGCAGTTTTTAATTTGCTGGTCAGGGCAAAAGCATGAAAGCCCGCATGATATAAGGCTTTGAGAAAGGATTGAATTTTAAAATTCTGATCTTATTTTTACCGTAATTCTTTAAATTCTGAAACTATTTTTTCGATCGATTTGACGATCCTATCCCCCTGTGATCTTATCCTTTCTTTTGCCGGATAACTCACTATGAACGGACTCAGCCTTTTGGATCAAATATCTATTATTCATGACTACCGTCAATCTTGGAAAACCAGTTATACCCTGGCTGATATTCTTTTTCTGACTATCACTGCCATTATTGGTGGTGCTGAGGGCTGGGAAGAAATTGCCGATTTCGGTGAAGATCATCTGGATTGGTTACGTTTATACGGTGATTTTGAAAATGGCTGTCCTTCTCATCACACCATTGCACGTGTCATGGGGATGATTTCAGGAAAACAGCTACAGACGCTATTTTGTCAGTGGATGAAAAATTGTCATACCCTCACGGCGGGTTCCGTTGTTGCCATTGATGGTAAATCGCTACGCGCCACTTATGATAAATCCAAACGTGATAACGTGATCCACATGGTCAGTGCGTTCAGTGCTCAGAATAGTATGGTCTTAGGGCAAGTAAAAACAGCCACTAAATCCAATGAGATCACTGCTGTTCCTGAACTACTGCAACTGCTTGAATTAAAAGGTTGTTTAGTGACACTAGACGCCATGGGATGTCAGCATAAAATTGCACAGGAAATCATTAAAAAGAAAGCGGACTATTTACTGGCAGTGAAAGGAAATCAGGGAAAACTGGCTGATGCGTTTGATAACTGGTATTCCCCTGCGATGTGGATGGGAAAATTGTACGACAGTTACAGTACGCAGGAAAAAGGGCATGGTCGGGAAGAAACTCGTTTCTGCATTGTGAGCCATAATTTAACGCCCTTAGGTGATCTGGCCTATGACTGGCCAGAATTGACCACCATAGGCATCGTCGGCGTTAACCGACAGGAGAGCGTTGCGCCTGTACGTGCAGAATCAATTGTCCTTCGCTATTACATCAGCTCCGCAAAGTTAACCGCCAAAGAATTATTAGAGGCCACCCGAGCGCATTGGTCGATCGAGAACCAATTACACTGGCGTTTAGATGTCGGAATGCGGGAAGATGAATGCCAAATTGTTCGGGGTGAAGCGGGTGCAAATCTCGCCGTATGTCGACACATAGCCATGAACTTACTGACAGCGGACAAAACATTTAAAGCGGGTATTAAACGGAAACAAAAACGAGCGGGTCGGAATAATGAGTACCTCTCGCAAATCCTTACGGGCTGCGGGTCTTCATGATTTTGCCCTGCGGCACGTCGATAGTCGGTGCGGTAGCTTTTTTTCATTTATACCTGACATCGACAGCATTACGCCCATCAAGAGCAAAAACGCATAACAAGGCGTTCAACGCCGTTCGCTTTGCTCACTGGACCTCAACCGCTACGCGGTTTCGGCCCGTTAACTTAAAGTTATAACTCAATGAAACATAGGCGTTAACATGAACCCCTTAATTGCATTAATTATTATTGGTGTCGTCTTCATCATTCTTGTTGGCAAAAACAAGAAAAAGCACATTAAACGTGAGCCTTCGTTATTTAATGAAAACACTGGGCAAATTAAAGCGTTGGAAAACGAACTAACTATTGAGCAGAAAACAACTTACAAATATAAGAAAATTGATCGCATTGTCTCCCCTGCTGAACGCTCTTTCTTGGGAGTGTTAAATGCCATTCTTGACGATGACATTATCATTTTGACTAAAGTCCGCGTTGCTGATGCGTTAACCCCATTACCTACAAACGATCGTAGCCTTTGGCAACGAGCATTCAATAGCATTTCATCTAAGCATTTTGATTTTGTTTTATGCAAATCAGATGACCTATCGATCATTTGTGCCGTTGAACTTAATGATAAATCTCACAACAATGCAGATCGCCAAGATAGAGATGATTTTCTCCGTTCGGCCTGTTCTGGTGCCGGTTTACCATTGATAGAAGTACCAGCAAAAAATGGTTATGTACTTCAAGAAGTCACAGATTTGTTAAAACCATACATAGAGAATATCGCCACAACACAAGCAGATATTTCTTGTGACAAATGTGGTTCACCGATGATCCTTCGTGTGAGCAAGAAAGGTTCAAATGTGGGTAGGCAGTTTTATGGCTGTACTAATTACCCATCCTGCCGAAACATCAGAGACATTGAGCACAAATTAATTGAGTTATAACAAAAACTTAAATTTGGACGTCACTACGTGCCGCCAATTAAGTCGAAGTTATGTGATTAGAGCTGGTTATGGCTTTTGATGATAAATTCAGGCTCAGCAGTCATGCGGTTATCCTCAATTCTGTCGGCGAAGTTTTGCTCCTAAAAGCCGATTACGGTTCCAAATCTTGGGGGCTTCCTGGCGGTGCATTAGAACCCGGCGAAACCATTCACGAAGCATTGATCCGCGAATGTCGTGAAGAACTGGGTTCTGACGTTCTGATCAATTATCTCAGCGGTGTGTATTTCCATTCAGCCTACAATTCACAGGCTTTCATTTTTCGCTGTGAACTCCCCTCACCGTCTAAAATCATCCTCAGCAACGAACATTCTGAATTTCGTTATACCGCAATTTCAGAACTCAGCGGCGTCCAACAACAGCGCATTTCTGACTGTCTTAATTATTCTGGTGTTGTCGTCAGTGCCAAGTTTTAACGCGACTCGTTTGTCCTGCCAAATCCCCGATCAACATTGATATAGCTCAGTTTTGCTTAATTGAGTCCTCGATTTCATTTGTCTCTGTTAGCACCATTCGGCATCATGTTTCTATGAGCAAATCAAAAGCAGAAAACCGGTGTTGGGCATCTGATCCGTCATTAATCAGTGCGGTAGCTATGACCATCAAAATCGACTTGTTTGCTGCAACAACAAAATCACATAACAAAATTTTAATGTCGGATGGCACTTCGTGCCACCGCATAAAACGAAGTTATAACTATGAGCAAATTTCTGTGTTTAACCCATAGAAAAATTAGAAATTCATACCGATATGGCGACCATCTGGTAATTGAACATCTACAGTCAATTTTCCGCCCATCGCTTCAACGTAGCGTTTTAATGATGAGAGTTTGATTTCTTGACCTCTCTTTTCCAGATTGGCTACAGATGGTTGTGATATCCCTAATCGGTTTGCCATTTCTACTTGTGACAACTCCAGCTGTTCACGAAGCATTGATAATCTGAGTTCAAGTATTTCTTGTTCAGCTTGTTTTTTTGCCGCCTGAACAACTTCAGGGTTTACTTGTTTAAGTAACTCATTCAGTGGTTTGGCCATAGCTCACCTCAGTGTGTCCAGATGGTCTAAAAATTCTTGTTCAGCTATCGGGATCATCGTTTCATAAAAACGTTTATTTCCTGTTTTATCTCCACCACACAACATCACTGCTTGTCTGATTGGGTCAAATGCAAAGAAAATCCGATACGGTTTTCCGCTATGCTGAACACGAAGTTCTTTGAGATTTTTAACTTTCTTGGTTCCAGCTAAGGTATCAACGTCTGGTCGTCCTAGCATTGGTCCAAGTTCTTGAAGTTTAAAGATGCCGGTTAAAATGCTTTTCTGTTCACTATCTTCAAGCGTCAGAAACCATTCATCAAATCGGTCAACGGTTACAACGTTCCACATACAAGCTCCTATGCATGTAGAGATTATAGCCCAAAAGCTATATAGCGCAAGAGCTATACATAGTTATAACAAAAACTTGAAACAGGACGGCACTATGTGCCGCCATTTAAGTAAAAGTTAGGTAATAAAAACAGATTCCGTTTTTGCGATGAATTCAAGCCTTAAAGCGGCTAATCGGATAGCCCAGTGGTGTTTGCGGCTCACTTCCTGAGCGTGGGTTGCCTCGCGCAACACATGAATTCACGTGTGGTGGCAAACTGAAAGCCTGCACTGGTTACGTAATGGGATGGTCGCCCCTCCCCAAAACGGCATCTAACGTGTCAAAGTGGCGAATAAGTGTTCCCACAGATGGATGAGAGAGGCGACCGCTATGAAGATCACAACTGTTGGTATTGATCTGGCAAAAAACGTATTCCAAGTGCACGGTGTGAATGAGCGTGGCAAGACGATGTTGAAGAAGCAACTGAAGCGGGAGCAGATGATGCTCTTCTTCACCAATCTTCCCCCCCTGCTTAATTGGAATGGAGGCTTGCGGTAGCGCCCACTACTGGGCTAATCAGTTGCAAAGGGTGGGTCATATCGTGAAATTGATGCCGCCACAATTCGTTAAACCCTATGTGAAGACCAATAAGAACGACGCAGCTGATGCCGAGGCGATCTGCGAAGCGGTGACTAGGCCTACCATGCGCTTTGTACCGATAAAGAGTCGCGAGCAGTTAGCCGTCTTGGCCCTGCACCGTGCCCGGCAAGGGTTCGTCAAGGCGAGAACTGCGCAAGCCAACCAGATCCGGGGCCTGTTGGCTGAACAAGGGATCATTATCCCTAAAGGCATTGTGCACATCAGCCTGCGCTTACCCAAGATCTTGGAAGAAAGCGAGAACGACCTGCCGGGGACGTTTCGCCAATTGCTCAATCGTCTGGGTGAGCATCTCAAGGAACTCGACCGGCACACCAAAGAACTGGAAGTCCAAATTCAGCGTTGGCACAGAGAGAATACAGCCAGTAAAAAGCTGGCGCAGATCCCCGGCATCGGCCCAATCACTGCCAGTGCCTTGGTCGCTTCTGTCGGCAACGCGACGAATTTCGAGAATAGTCGGCAACTGGCTGCTTGGCTGGGGTTAGTGCCACGGCAACATTCCAGCGGCGGGAAGCAAACCCTGCTGGGTATAAGCAAACGCGGCGACAGCTATCTGCGAACTCTGCTGATCCACGGGGCTCGAGCAGTGCTTCGGGTTGCTGAACGCAAGGCCGAACATGCTGGAAGTTGGTTAGCAGGGATAATGAGGCGTCGCAATCAGAATGTAGCCGCAGTAGCCCTCGCTAACAAAAATGCCCGTATCGTGTGGGCACTGCTTGCCCATGACCGAGTATTTGAACCCAATTATGGGGCAACAGCATGAACACGAGCTCTCCACGGCTTACCAGTGGCGGTGATCCAACTGCGTAACAACGCGATAGCAGCAATTATCAAGAAGAACCACTGATTGCACAGGCAATCATGACATGATGGCGAGACAGGTCAGACCGTGACTGGCAAAACCCGGTACCGACACTGCACGTTTTTAAGTGCGCTTACGTGATTGAGGAGCCAGTCAGCGAATTCCATCAGGGATAGAGGCAGTAGCCTCGATATAAATCCGGATCTATGGCTGCAATCTCCACCTGATCCACCGTCATTGATTGAGGGCTTGGCAAACCGGGGGCGACCATCTATGTCGGCAACCATCAGCGCCGTCAGTGTGTACGCCTAAAGCGGCTCATCATCGGGGCGCAGTTGTTTGTGGCAGGCACAGAGAAAACTGAAAGTCCGTGGCACCAGTTAGCCAGCATGTTGGTTGATAATAAACTGCTTTTTCTTTGTTCATACCTAACAAATAATTCAAACCCGTTCACTTCGTTCACTGGACGGCACTGCGTGCCGCCGTTTAATTAGAAGTTAGGTAATAAAAGCGGCGTCATTGTTGGCGATGAATTCCAGCCCTAAAGCGGCTAATCGGATAGTCCTGTGGTGTTTGCGGCTCACTTCCTGAGCGTGGGTTGCCTCGCGCAACACATGAATTCACGTGTGGTGGCAAGCTGAAAGCCTGCACTGGTTACGTTTCGGCAACCATCAACGCCGCCAGTGTGTACGCCTAAAGCGGCTCATCATCGATGCGCGGTTGTTTGTGGCAGGCACAGCGAAAACTGAAAGTCCGTGGCACCAGTTAGCCAGCATGTTGGTTGATAACAAACCGCTTTTTCTTTGTTCATACCTAACAAAAATTTAAAGTCGGACAGCACTACGTGCTGCCACTTAAATCGAAGTTAAATTTATTAGATTACCATTGACGTCAACTTAATAATTGCACTTAATAACATACAGTCCGCATTGAGATGATCACTATATCCGAAATAAAACCTAGTTTAAAAGCAAAGTAAAATAAACTAAAGTTTAATAATAATTAAACAAACTTATATTCACCTTTCTCAAGATAAACAGGATTATTAAATGATAAAAAAATCACCATTAATACTTTCAATAATTTCTCTATCTTTAACTGGTTGTGGAGCTTTTATAAATGACAGATATAATGGCGAATTTATGGATGGAATGAGGGCATATCCTCAATGTGAACATAAATTCCCAATATCTGAGAATTTTGGTGGGTTATTTTTTGGTGTTACACCAAAAACCGGATTGGAATGTATAAGAAAAGCAAAACAAAAACATGAGCAATATATAAACTCACCAGAGGGTGTGGCAGCAGCTAGTGCAGAAAAAAAGAAAGCTCAACAAGCAACGGAAGAGTTAAACTTTAATAAAGAACAGTGCACAAAAGCAGCAAATTCAGTCGCAAATCAATTGGTATTTAGCGTAGCTGATGTCGCTTACACAAATAAACTATCTGATGAAATAATAAATTGCAGGGCCGTTTTTAAAACAGGGGTTTATCCAGCCGTCTACAACATAAGTTTAAACACCACTACTGGCCAATATAATTATACATTATTAAATTAATAATCATTTACTATAAATAAATTTAACAAAAACTTGGTGTGGGACTGTAGTGATGTGATGGACGCCCCTTCCTAAAGAAAGCAGTACCATACTTTATGGATTGCATTAATCAGGGAGTAACATCACATGAGCAAGATCAGAGTTGTTGGTATCGATATCGCAAAATCTGTTTTTCAGGTCTGTGTCTGGATGGTTGATGGCTCCGTTGCTTGGAACAGAAAAATATCACGTCAGAAATTACTGGATACGCTTCGCCAGTTTGAGTCGGGTACTTTAATTGCGATGGAAGCTTGTTCAACTTCTCATTTCTGGGGCAGAACCCTCAACTCTATGGGATATAACGTAAAACTTATTCCGGCCCAACATGTTAAAGCGTTTGTCAGAAGCCAGAAAAATGATGCAAATGATGCTCTGGCAATCTGTGAAACAGCATGTCGTCCTAGTATTCACTTTGTTCCAGTTAAAACCAAGGAACAGCAGGATATCAAAGCACTTAGGAATACCCGTCAACTGATGGTTGAACAGCGAACCGCGCTGGCTAACCAACTTCGTGCTCTGCTCGCTGAATCTGGTCTTATTATTCCTGTCGGCATCCAGCATCTTCAGCAACAGCTACCTGAACTTATTGAAGATGCGGCTAATGACCTGACATCCACGCTTCGCCGTTTACTTTATGAATTGCGGGAAGATATGCAGGCGCTAAATGAAAGGATCATCTATCTGGATAGGGAAATTGCTGCATTATCTTCACAACAGACAGTATATCGTCATTTATTAACGATCCCGGGTGTCGGACCACTTATCGCTGCGGCATTTATCAGCGAAGTGGATGCAGTACAGTTCTCCAGCGGTAGAGAGCTATCCGCATGGTGTGGCCTGGTTCCCCGACAGCACAGTTCGGGAGGAAAACAAATATTGTCCTCTGTGACAAAAAACGGCAATCGCAATCTGAGAACATTAATCATCCATGGTGCGCGGTCAGTGATGCGTTGCATGAAAAATCGTGATGACAGTCTGGGTCTCTGGCTGAAAAGGCTAGAAGCCCGCAGAGGGTTCCTGAAAACCACCGTGGCTCTGGCGAATAAACTGACCCGAATAATCTGGCGCATACTGACTGATGGTGTTGATTTTAATATGAACAAGGCTTTTGCAGAGAGTTAACTCAATACAGAGTCAAAGAAAACACGTTTTGCTGAGTTTGCAAGCACTGATGAGAAAACGGCTACCGTCCCTGTAATAGCCTGAAGTTGACCAAGGTAATCTTATACCGGTGTAGTGATAAGGAAACAGGGTTCGGATAACATCATGGCGCGGGTAACATGACCCACTTATGACGCCGGATATATGGT
This sequence comes from uncultured Tolumonas sp., assembly GCF_963676665.1. Lineage (NCBI taxonomy): Bacteria > Pseudomonadati > Pseudomonadota > Gammaproteobacteria > Aeromonadales > Aeromonadaceae > Tolumonas > uncultured Tolumonas sp. Next base: position 605,238 of record NZ_OY781371.1, on the reverse strand, counting down.
CGCAAACCGTATCGAACCAGTACTTGTAATACCCGGGGCGTCCATATATGGTCAAGTAAAACTGGCCACGGTTTTAAGTTTTTCCCAGTATAGTCGCTCGGACTCATTGGGTGTTAAGCCGCCATTATATTGATGTGGCCTTAATCGGCTGTAATAGTCGATGATGTACCGTATGATCGCTTGCCGTGCTTGTCCAAAACTATAATAGCCACTCGACGGTACCCATTCTGTCTTTAAGCTTCTAAAGAATCGTTCCATTGGGCTGTTATCCCAGCAGTTCCCTCTGCGCGATAAACTCTGTTTGATTTGATATCGCCATATTAACTGACGATACGCTCGGCTTGTATAATGGCTGCCTTGATCACTGTGAAACATCACGCCCTTTGGCTTGCCGCGAGATTCAAACGCCATGGAGAGTGCTTTGCCCGTCAATTGACTATCGGGCGACAGTGACATCGCCCAACCAATCGGTTTTCGGGCAAAAAGATCCATCACCACAGCTAAATACATCCAGCGATTTCCGGACCAAATATACGTGACATCACCCACCCAAACTTGGTTGGGCTCTGTTACCGCAAATTGACGCCCCAGATGATTCGGGATGTCAACGTGCTCTGGCGTCGCTTTTTTATAATGGTGTTTCGGTGGCTGACAACTGACTAATCCTAATAATTTCATTAACTTGCTGGCTCGATAACGAGACAGCGGTACCTTCCCCGTGTTCGATACGATATCGGCGATCGTTCTTGCGCCAGCCGAACCCTGACTGTCGTGATGAGCTTTGAGCACCAGTGCCTGTAGCTTTAGTTGCTCAGGTTTCAGTGATTGAGGCCGTTTGGCCCAATATTTATAACTGCTACGATGGACACTGAACACATGACATAAGGTGGTTACCGTATAGCTCTTCTTAAGTTTCTCGATCATCGAGAATTGTTCAGTGAGTCCGACATTAAGAGAGCCGTAGCCTTCCTAAGAAACACACTCTATTTTGGGATGAAGCTCCATTCCAAATTCATCAGCACGGCGCTTTAGATTTTTCATTACCCGATCTCGATATTCTTTTTCATATTGTTCTGCGCCTGGATCTTTGTATTCCATGCCATAGCGCATTGCATTGTAAAAAAGGACTGCTATCTTTCTGGCTGTTGCAGTTACAGCTTTTGCTTTACCTATTCGCGCTGATAAACGTCGGTAAAACGCACCTAGAGCAGTAGAAGAACGTCCCACGGTTGTCGCTGCTAATCGTAAATGAGCCACGATGCGATTATTACTTTTACGTGTATGCGATGATAGTTTTTTGCCTCCACTAATTTTGGCTCCAGGGCACAGCGTTAACCAAGATGTAAAATGTTTTGCTGATGGCCATCGCGACATATCCGTTCCACACTCTGAAATCATTCTTAAGGCTAAATAAGGACCTAAGCCGTGGATCTGGGTTAAATCAGCACCAACTAAATTAAAAAGTGCAGTTCTAACATCAAATTTCAATTCATTCGGTTGTTTAGTTCGATGTTTTGGTTTCGGTATTGGAGAGCTAGGTTTTGCTATTCCGATAGATAATTTTGCGAGCACAACTTCAATCTCAACATCACATTCTTGAATTTGCACTTGATAGGCATCATACATAGCGAGGGCCTGTCTTAATGCAAATATATGTTCTGGTTGATAATTTCCTTTTAATGCTTCTTCTATAGTCTTTTGACTCGATTTACAGCGAGTATCGCGATAGGCGGCTAACATCGCCGGATCACGCTCCCCTTTAGCAATTGCTCGAATGATCCGCATACCTGTTGCCCCAGTGATATCCGCCACAACAAGATTTAGCTGGAGGTTCATGAACGTAAGTGCTTTTTGCATATGTTGAATATGGGCTGCTGCGTAATCAGACAGTCGTTCACGAACTCGTAAGTAACTTCTTAATTCGACAACGAGAGAAGACGGTCGGAAACTCGCTTTTAATAATCCACAAGCATGCAATCGCTGGATCCATTGTGCATCATTCACATCTGTTTTACGCCCAGGAACTGAACGAGTATCACGCGCGTTGGCTAAAATGACGTTGAGACCATATTGCTCAAGAATTTCGTAAACAGGAACCCAATATACCCCTGTCGATTCCATCGCTACGGTTGTAATACCCAGCCCACATAACCAAGTTGCCATTTCATGTAAATCAGAAGTAAACGCTTTGAATGTTTTAACTGGCTCATTGCTTTTGTCAGGAGCAATAGCAACGACATGGAAACTTGCACCGATATCAATTCCCGCAGCATTAGGATTAATAACAGGTAATGATTGAGAACGTTTAGATTGTTTTTTCATAGAGCACCTCATCTGGAATAAATCCCGGACGGGGCACGGATAAAATCACATTCCTAAACGGGGTCTAAAACGCCACCAACATCGGGTCCGCTGCTCCCCTAGGTCAGGTTTTTTGACGGGATCGTTGATCTCCAAAAGGCAATCGACCATTTCCGGAACATTAAAAGTGTAGCAAGTGTTTCTAATCAGATGGGGGTAAGTGCGCTATGTAGGCTGTTTTTTAAGATGTCATTGTGCTCTTCAAGTTGAGCGATCTTCTTTTTTAATTCACGGATTTGAATTAACTCAGGCGTAAGGGGAGATGCTTTGGGTGTCTCACCGAGCTGTTCTTGTTTGAGCTGCCTGACCCAGGAGGTCATGGCTGATTTACTCACATTCATCGCCTCGGCGGCGCTATCAATGGATTGGCCATGCTGGACGACAAGTAGTGCGGCCTCTCGTTTAAATTCTGGACTAAATGTTCTTCGTTCGCGTTTGCTCATGATGTCACCTGTATGCTTCTGAGGTGTATGTTAACACCTTAATCAGGTGGCCAAATTCACTATGCCACTACAGGTATATGGATTTTATTAATTCAAGCTTCAGAATTTTAGTTTGTATCCTCAATAATTTTCAAAATCGCTTATTTACGGAACGATCACCCCTCTATTTATGGGTATTTCCGGCTTATTCCCGGATTTCAGAGACAACTCGGCGATATCGCAACACAGGGCAAAAGCATGAAAGCCCGCATGATATAAGGCTTTGAGAAAGGATTGAATTTTAAAATTCTGATCTTATTTTTACCGTAATTCTTTAAATTCTGAAACTATTTTTTCGATCGATTTGACGATCCTATCCCCCTGTGATCTTATCCTTTCTTTTGCCGGATAACTCACTATGAACGGACTCAGCCTTTTGGATCAAATATCTATTATTCATGACTACCGTCAATCTTGGAAAACCAGTTATACCCTGGCTGATATTCTTTTTCTGACTATCACTGCCATTATTGGTGGTGCTGAGGGCTGGGAAGAAATTGCCGATTTCGGTGAAGATCATCTGGATTGGTTACGTTTATACGGTGATTTTGAAAATGGCTGTCCTTCTCATCACACCATTGCACGTGTCATGGGGATGATTTCAGGAAAACAGCTACAGACGCTATTTTGTCAGTGGATGAAAAATTGTCATACCCTCACGGCGGGTTCCGTTGTTGCCATTGATGGTAAATCGCTACGCGCCACTTATGATAAATCCAAACGTGATAACGTGATCCACATGGTCAGTGCGTTCAGTGCTCAGAATAGTATGGTCTTAGGGCAAGTAAAAACAGCCACTAAATCCAATGAGATCACTGCTGTTCCTGAACTACTGCAACTGCTTGAATTAAAAGGTTGTTTAGTGACACTAGACGCCATGGGATGTCAGCATAAAATTGCACAGGAAATCATTAAAAAGAAAGCGGACTATTTACTGGCAGTGAAAGGAAATCAGGGAAAACTGGCTGATGCGTTTGATAACTGGTATTCCCCTGCGATGTGGATGGGAAAATTGTACGACAGTTACAGTATGCAGGAAAAAGGGCATGGTCGGGAAGAAACTCGTTTCTGCATTGTGAGCCATAATTTAACGCCCTTAGGTGATCTGGCCTATGACTGGCCAGAATTGACCACCATAGGCATCGTCGGCGTTAACCGACAGGAGAGCGTTGCGCCTGTACGTGCAGAATCAATTGTCCTTCGCTATTACATCAGCTCCGCAAAGTTAACCGCCAAAGAATTATTAGAGGCCACCCGAGCGCATTGGTCGATCGAGAACCAATTACACTGGCGTTTAGATGTCGGAATGCGGGAAGATGAATGCCAAATTGTTCGGGGTGAAGCGGGTGCAAATCTCGCCGTATGTCGACACATAGCCATGAACTTACTGACAGCGGACAAAACATTTAAAGCGGGTATTAAACGGAAACAAAAACGAGCGGGTCGGAATAATGAGTACCTCTCGCAAATCCTTACGGGCTGCGGGTCTTCATGATTTTGCCCTGTATCGCAACATTTGATCGACTCGAACTATGTTGGCCAGTGCAAATAACATCGCTAACTGATTGTCATTTTTTGCCAGCCCTTTATATCGCGCTTTTACAAATCCAAATTGCTGTTTGATGATCCGAAATGGATGTTCAACCTTTGAGCGGATGCTGGCTTTTAAATACTCTATCCGGATCGCCACTTTATTCAGCCGTGGATGTTGTTTTAAGGTTCTGACTTTGCCTGGACGTTCTGCTATTAGCCAGTCAACATCAACCTCTTTTAAGGCTTCGTGTTTCTCTGCGCCTTGATAACCGGCATCCGCTGAGACAAATTCTTCTTGTCCGTGCAATAAGTTTTCCAGCTGGTTCAGGTCATGTTCGTTGGCTGATGTTGTCACCAAGGTATGCGTTAAACCACTTTTCGCATCAACACCAATATGCGCTTTCATCCCAAAATGCCACTGATTGCCTTTCTTGGTCTGATGCATTTCTGGATCACGTTGATTTTGTTTATTTTTCGTGGATGTCGGAGCTTCAATGATCGTGGCGTCAACGAGTGTTCCTTGCTTCATCATGACACCACTCTCCGTCAGCCACTGGTTGATAGTTTCAAGCAGTTGACGGGCCAATTGATGGCGTTCCAGCAAATGGCGAAAGTTCATGAGTGTTGTCCGGTCCGGGATTGCGTCATCCAGAGACAGATGCGCAAATAAGCGCATGGAAGCTATTTCATAGAGCGCGTCTTCCATGGCTCCATCGCTCAAGTTGTACCAATGCTGCAAACAATAGATCCGAAACATAACTTGTAGCGGGTAAGGTTGACGACCATTGCCAGCTTTTGGATAAACAGGCTCAATCAGTTCTAAAAGCATCGCCCAAGGCAATAAAGCATCCATTCTGGAAAGAAATATTTCTTTACGGGTTTGACGGCGTTTGCTGGAAAACTCGCTATCAGCGAAAGTGAGTTGATGTTCCATGATTTCACTGATCCGATGGTCAACAGGATAGTGATATGATCTCATATTGGGGACTTATTCGCACCTTCCTTAGGTTTTTGTGATTTTTTGCTCAATTTGTGACAGGTTTCCACCGCGAAAGAACAAGCTACAATTGCTAAATACAGCCGCAGCAAAGAAACTATATGTTATATAAAGTGATTTCAGAAACATCATTATTCGTTGCATTTTCATTTTTAACTTTCATCCCTATTGGGATATTTACGGTCATGGGAATACCATCGTGGTTAATGATCGATTTATATTCTCCTGTTGTTTCCATGATAATGCCATCAATAATAATCAGTCTATCGCTAGCATTAATTAGAATAAAACCAAAAAAGAACTCATTAAAAAATGACATGCTAAAAGCATCATTGCTAAGTGCGTCCTACATAGCAACGTCCATCATATTTTTCTATACGTTTATATTCTCTATCATTAGTCATAATTAAAAATTGAAAAAAATGGTCGCATAATGAACCTGCAAAAACACATTGGAAGTCAATGTTTGATTATATTTTTGGTTGTTTTCACACAGTCCGCCAATGCACAAAGCTCACTATCAACAGAAAAAATTGTTGGTTATTTTTCTCCGTCAATAAAACTGGTGTCTATTTTTAAAGAAAAATCAACATGTCGTGTTATTAATTCGCGACATGAAACAATATCAATGAGTGACTCATGTGATATTACTTTAATCAATGAGGGAGATCTAAATAACGATGGATTTGACGATTTAACAATTGTCTCAGCACCATTACATGGATGTACACATAGACTGGACCTTAAGAATTAAACATTTCAAAAATTCCATCTAAGGTCCTATTTTTCTTGGCTTTTCTTTGTTGGGCTTTTTTCGCATTCTTTGATATATACGCTATAGCCCATTCCAGCCGAGCCGTTATTTCCAACCATGCTTGATGAATATAAGCCTCCAGTAGTGGTAACAACCAAACATCAACATTCTTCCCTGCTTTGTACACCGAAGCGGATGGCATACTTTGCATCGCGATGTACCTGCGGATGATCAATGCCAGCAAACTGGCCCAGACCAATCCTTTCATGATGGCTTGTTGGCCCGTTGCAAAACTTCGCCAGTTTGTATCGGATTTCAGCTCTTTAAACAGTAACTCAACCTGCCAACGACACCGGTAAATCATCATGATCTCATCGGCTGACCACGTTGTTGCTGGTAAATTGGTGACCCAGATACAAAATCGTTTTTCTTCTGCAAACCAACGACGGACTAACCGGAATTCATCCGCGCCTCGCTTGATTTTTAAGTCCAAAACCTCTGAGCGATTCATTTTTCGGTCGATTTCTTTGAGTTTCAGACCGGCGAGTTTGGGTAATATCCGACCCTGACCATTGCGTGCTTCGATTATCACTGGATTGAGGTTTTTACCGCCTCTGACGATGAATGAACCGCCATGTTCAGATAACTGACTGAAATACTTGAAGTCTACATACCCGGCATCCGCCAGCAGCAACTGATTGCGCATCAGTTCTGTTTTCGGCAAATACGCCCGCTCTGAAGCTGTATCGGCGGTGATCATCATGGCTTTTGGCATTTGATGTTTTAGCGATAACGTCATATGACATTCAATCGCCGCCGGATGGGTTGGAAATCGACTTGGGAAAACTTCCGCTAAGCCATCATGAACTCGGAAAGAACTGCCATCCTGTAACAGGATATCGTCAAAACAGTCGAGTTTGGTGGGCAACTTTGCTTTCAGTGCCAAAACAAACTGCGCAATAGCAAACTCGGTTAACTGTTGCATTAATTGTGCAAACGCCGGTTTTCGTAATTGATTATGAAAGGGCTTATAAGCCACAAACTGTTTTTCACTGAGACTCATTCCATTGAATTGTCGATGAAGATCCGCGATAGCATGACAATTCCCTTTACTGAGCGCAGCAAGCAGACTCAGGACTAACGATTGAGGTTCAATGGTCCGTTCACGTTTTAAGAAGCCAGTACGTCTGGCGACTCTGGTTATAAAATCTGGACAGAAGAATTGCGATAATTGGTGTTTTAAGGAGATAATCGTCATCGGCTTCATGGTTGATGAGAAATGGTTTGGCGACGATTATCTGATCATAAATGAGGCCATTTTTCTATCTGAAATAAAGAGTTATCGCTTAAGATCCTGTCTATGTGGATGTACATACAATGCGATAACTTATGATTTAAGCCATACACGACCAAAAGTTTTAGTTCCTCTTTTCATGGTCGAAACCGAATGTGAAGCATTACTTAAAAATGAATTAAAAGCATTAGTTGGCACTGAAAAAGATAAAATTTATCATATTGAATCAGATGTGAATGATGAAAATTTTCGCAAAATAAAGGTATTCAATTGAGCAACAAACCTAACAAATAATTAGTGTCGGATGGCTTTCAGCCACCGCACAATTCGAAGTTAGGTTTTCCTCATGAATCTATTTGAATCTCTAGATCCATAGCTCTTCCCTTTTGTCCAAATACTTCGACAAAAACCTAGTGACGTCGCAGTTTGCCTGTTTTAGCTTTGTTACTACTGCAGCTGTGCCCAAGCGCTTTAGCGCGTAGGGTTTTCTTAGACGGTTTACTTTTAGTGTTGCTTGCCTCTTCTTGCTGCATTAGATTCGGTTCAAAGCCTTCCATCCACTGCAGGATAAAATGTTCGCCAGTGAGTTTTTCTATGTCTTCGAGTAGGTATTTTTCTTTATTCGAGACCAACGAAACGGCCAAGCCCACTTGACCTGCACGGCCTGTCCGACCAATTCGGTGAATATAGTCTTCGGCGTTGTAAGGCAGCTCATAATTGATCACATATTGCAGTTGCTTGATATCTAACCCTCGCGCAGCAACATCGGTGGCGACAAGTGCACGCACTTGACCGGTTTTAAACTCTTCCAATCCACGATCACGGGCACCTTGTGATTTATCGCCATGGACCGCAGCGGCTTTGATGCCATCTTTTTCAAGTTCTTTTGCCAGCTCATCCACCGCTTGTTTGGTACGCGTGAAAATCAGCACCTGTTGCCAATTTTTGGAGCCTATCAGGTACGCCACTAACCCCGCTTTGCGTTTGTTGTCAACTTCGTAAAAGCGTTGATCAATTTTCGCTGCCATCGCATTTCGTTCGGCAACTTCGATCAATCTTGGCTGCTTTAAAATGGTTTTGCTTAAGGAAAACACGTCATCGTTAAAGGTTGCGGAGAAAAACAAGGTTTGGCGGGTTTCAGGCAGACGTTTTAGGATGCGCTCGATATCGACAATAAAGCCCATATCCAACATGCGATCCGCTTCATCAAGAACCAGTGTCTCAACCATACTTAGGTCGATCAGCTCTTTGATGGCAAGCTCTAATAAACGGCCTGGTGTCGCCACGAGGACATCACAGCCTTTGTTGAGTGCATCAATCTGCGGGTTAATACTCGCCCCACCGTAAGCCACGACAGCGTTGAGACCTAAACCTTGACTGTATTTTACAAAGCTTTGATGAACTTGTTGCGCCAGTTCCCGTGTTGGCGTCAGCACTAACACACGGATGGCTTTTTCCGATGTTTCTCGAACGAGATGACGTTGAATCAATGGCAAGGCAAATGCGGCCGTCTTACCCGTACCTGTTTGCGCCCCCGCCATGACATCGTGACCTGCCAGAACCGCTGGGATTGCCGCTTGTTGGATCGGTGTTGGCGTTTGATAATCAAGCATATCGAGGACAGCCAATAAATCCGAGTGAAGACCCAGGGTGGAAAAACTCATAAAAAAGCACCGCTTACAATAAATTAAGACGGGGTATTGTAGCATCGAAACCTTAAATCTTTCAGAGAGAACAGTATTCACGCTAATTGCGTTTTCAACACTTCACATCAAGCAACAAACCTAACAAATATTAGTGTCGGCTTTCAGCCATCATTAAAAGTTAAATATTTTTTTGCTAATCCTGTTTCCAATCTGAATTCTAAGCTTGAAATGGCGCTATATTGAACCAATGTTGTAATTACGCTTCCTCTGAGATTCCATCATGACTGACTCATTCGTTCAGATTGTTTGTCCCAGTTGTCATGTCATTAATCGAGTGCCACGCTTAAAACTAAATGATCATCCTTTATGTGGTAAATGTAAGAATGGATTGCTTTCCTCTCATCCCATCATGGCTAATGATCAAAACTTCAGTCGTTTTATTGAAAAAAATGATTTACCCGTGGTAGTCGATTTCTGGGCATCTTGGTGTGGTCCATGCCAACAATTCGCACCTGTATTTAGTCAAGTGTCTGAAGAAATGATAACTCAGGCGTGTTTTGTTAAACTAGACACCGAAAATAATCACATTACAGCGAGCCGTTATCAAATTCGCTCAATTCCAACATTGATGATATTTCATCATGGTAAAGAAATTGCTCGCCTATCTGGCGCTTTGCCTAAAGCACAGTTTAAGCAATGGCTACAGCAAAACTTATCAACCTGAATTTAGGTTGATAAGCCTCTATAAAAATCTCTGTCACAAAGACCATCCCTGCGCAGACTCTGCAAAGAAACAACTCTCGCCTAGCAACGCTATTCAGGCTCTATCCAAGTCGATTTAAAGTCAAACCAGCCGAGATTTGTTGATTTGCGTTTAAAACTGACCCACTAAACCCACATATTTGCGTCGAAATTTGACCCACGTAAACAGACTATCCTGCTTATTTTATGAGCGGGAGTTAGGAGTGATTAACGTGGCCATTTTGAGCAAGATCAGACGTTGGTATTTCCGCGATAAACTCTCGATCCGGGAGATCGCCCGCCGTACCGGATTTTCCCGCAATACAGTTCGCCGTTATCTCAGAACTGAGATTGCTGAACCCCTTTATCCTCAACGGCAAACACCCAGTAAACTCGATGCTTTTACCGATAAACTGACGCAGTGGTTAACCGATGCAGCCAGAACCTCTCGTAAACAACGCCGCTCCGTCAAACAGATGCACGCTGATTTATGTACCCTCGGTTTTGATGGCTCCTATGATCGCGTAGCGGTATTTGCCCGCGAGTGGCGTCGTCGGCAATTAGAATCCACTCACGGTGCTAGCAAGCACACCTATATCCCTTTGCAGTTTTCGCCCGGCGAAGCATTTCAATTTGATTGGAGCGAGGATTGGGCGGTAATTGCGGGTGAACGCGTCAAGCTGCAAGTTGCTCATTGTAAATTGAGTTACAGCCGTGCTTTCTTCGTTCGCGCTTATCCGCTGCAAACCCATGAGATGCTGTTTGATGCGCATTACCATGCCTTTACGGCATGGGGTGGTATTCCACAACGGGGCATCTACGACAATATGAAGACCGCCGTAGATAAGGTAAAACAGGGTAAGCAGCGCGATGTGAATGCCCGGTTTGCGGCCATGGTTAGTCACTATTTGTTTGATGCTGAGTTTTGTAATCCAGCCGCCGGTTGGGAAAAGGGTCAGATCGAGAAGAATGTACAGGATGCCCGGCGACGATTGTGGCAAAAAGTGCCTGAGATGCCGTCACTGACGGCATTGAACGATTGGTTGGCTGCACGTTGTGTCGCGCTCTGGCATGAATCAACCCATCCTACTGAAGCCAGAACAATCCAGGCCGCACTGGATGATGAACGTCCCTTCCTGATGCCAGTTGGCCAGCCTTTTGATGGATTCGTCGAGCAAACAAAGCGGATCTCTCCCACGAGTTTGCTGACCTTTGAACGCACGCGTTACAGCGTGCCCTCGTCATTTGCCAACCGCACATTTATCATGACCGTCTCGAGGTGATTGCAGAAGGCGGCATTATCGCGGTCCATCAACGGTTGTTTAATCGCAAACATGAACACCCACTCATCATCTACGACTGGCGACATTATCTCTCTGTATTACAGCGAAAGCCGGGGGCATTGCGTAACGGTGCGCCGTTTGTCGAATTGCCTCAAGCCTTCCGGACATTGCAATCCATTCTACTCAAGCGCATAGGAGGTGATCGGGAGATGGTGGACATTTTAGCGCTGGTATTGCTGCACGATGAACAGGATGTATTGACGGCAGTTGAATTAGCGTTGGAGACGGGCGCACCCTCGAAGCAAATTGTCCTCAATATTTTGAGTCGATTACTGGATAAAACACCGCTGGCACCGATAGATGTCCCACCCGAGCTGACACTGAAGATCGAGCCGTTGGCTAACGTGACCCGCTATGACAATCTGAGACTGCAAGGAGATCATCATGCTCACTAATGCCATGCTCCCCGTACTTAAATCACTGAAGTTATATGGCATGGCTCACGCGCTGGCAGATCTTGCGGAACAAGACTCACCGGCATTTCAGGCCAGCATCACGGTATTAGATCATTTATTGAAAGCAGAACTGGCAGAGCGAGAAGTTCGCTCGGTGGCCTATCAATTAAAAGCCGCTAAGTTTCCTGCCTATCGAGATGTGAATGGTTTTAACTTTACTGAGAGCATGGCTAATGAGGCGCTTATCCGGCAACTATGCCAAGGTGACTTTATGGATAATGCACAAAATGTGGTTTTAGTGGGCGGCCCGGGAACCGGTAAAACCCATCTTGCTACCGCCATCGGGATACAGGCCATTGAACAGTTTCACCGACGCGTTCGATTCTTTTCGACCATTGAATTGGTGAATGCGCTGGAGAAAGAAAAACAGCAAGGCAAAGCAGGACAAATCGCGGCCAGATTGATGCACACCGACTTAGTTGTACTGGATGAAATGGGTTACTTACCCTTTAGTCAAACGGGTGGCGCCTTACTCTTTCACTTGATGAGTAAACTATACGAATGTACCAGCATGATCATCACGACCAATCTGAATTTTGCGGAATGGTCGAATGTATTTGGTGATGCGAAGATGACAACAGCCCTGTTAGATCGGGTGACACACCATTGCCATATTGTTGAAACTGGGAATGACAGCTATCGTTTTAAAGAAAGTTCAACCAAGGGGAAAAAGGAGAAAAAGACACCGGTTTATCCACAACCCAAACCCGTAAAATAGTGAATTAGGGTGGGTCAAAATTCAACGCAAAAAGTGGGTCAGTTTTAAGCGCAAATCAACAGCCGAGATTGTTTAAGTGAATACCTTTTGCTTGTTCAGGGCCTTTTAGCCGCATCCAGTGGTGAAACAGCGGTTGTAACCAGCCAGAACTAGTCGTCAATCGCATTAATTCTTCCGCATGAATACTGTTATTTCGCCATTTGGTCATCCACTCATTCAGTTGCGAAATATCTCCGCCAGAAATTGAGTGCCGCAATAACTGTGTGCCCAGTAACCAACAACCGACATTCCAAACCTCAGGCACAGCAAAATTGACGGTACCTAACCACAGGTCAACATCTGCATTGCCATCGGCCCAGTCAGTATAATTAAGCTCTACGGTTTCTAATTCCACCCCCTCTAGTGCCAATACATTTGCCATCAACACTGTCAGCATATGATATTCCGGATGCTGTTCATGATAAGCCAGCCTAAGCACTGGCTTATCATTCAGGCTTAACCTGAATGGGCTTTCTGAGTTACAGGGCATCATGCAGTGGAACCAGGTTGGCAGCAGGCTTCCTGTCGGAACCCAAAAATGACGGATAGGTTCAACCAACTGCTGCAGTAACACATGAGGGCTTAATTTTTCCCGTAACCAACGTCGTTGTTCGATTCCTTGCCAAAAAGATGATCGGCTATCACAAAGTAAAAAATATCCCCCTTTTTCAAGGAACATTTCGCTGAATACATCAGATGGTTTGCCAGTAAAACCCGCCACCAGCCCAGCAGCATAATCAACATCACTCAGGCTAGAACTTAACCAAGTCGCCGTTTCAGTGGAAATCTCGGGAGTATGCTTCGCTTTATCCATGACTGATTTTGGAAGATGATTTTGTTGTTTATCTAACGGCTGCGACACGCTTAGTTCGGGCCACATTAAAATTTCCACTTCATCCAGCAATGCCCGTAAACTAAAATAATGATCAAAGGCTTTGAGTCGCAAATGCCAAGCATCATTTTCATTCACACAATATGGGCCAGTGCCGATAGGTTTAGCAGCAAAAGCGATCCGCGATGCATGATCTGCCGGCAAAATCATGGCTTCAATATTCGATAACAGTAAAGGCAGATGGATATCGGCTTCAGTAAGCTGAATATCAACACCGAGTGTTCCAAATTGGCTGATCTGTCCGATATGCGAATAAAGAGGCAATTGAGCGCAACGCCTTAATGAAGCAACCACATCTGCGGCGCATAATTCACGGCCATCGTGGAATTGCACAGCAGGGCGCAGGTAAAAGCGCCAATGCAGCGGTTCCAGCATTCGCCAGTGGTGAGCCAGATCAGCCTCCACTTCCCCTTTTTCCTCATTTATGCGGGTTAACCCGTTAAATATCTGTCTGACCAGATGCAACTCCGAACGACGTAATGGCGTGCCAGGATAAAGATTTGGCATCGTCCGGTAATAAGGCACTCGCAAGGTCTGATGATCAGCCCGAATGCTATACCCCAGTTTTGCACGTAACAGCGGTGCAATAAGCTGTTTCTCTTCACCGAGCAATTCAATGGCTTCACTAAAACAGCCCGCATCCAGTAATTTGTCGGCTTTATCACTCAGTAACTGATGTTCATTTCGGAGTAATTGCAGATATGAACGACGTCCCCGCCCTGGTTCTGCTTGCCAGTTGATCCAACCTAACAAGTGCATTTGTGTCAGCAAACTACGCATATGGCGCCGCGTACAACAGAGTTGATCGGCCAGTTCTTGCAACGTTGTCGTTACTTCAAGCAAGCCAAACTGGTTAAGTAATTTCAGATATTGTTGTTCAAGACGACGTCCAGACATAAAAGAGGAACCAATTTATTTGAAAGTCAGCAATTTTTAATAACATCTTTTTAGTTCATTCTTTTCTCAACAGCAAGCTTTCGAGTCAAAGAAAAATAAATGCCACTTAAATGCAATTTATTAATTTCGGACCAGCACAGTGAAATATTGCTGATGCAATAAAGAAAAACAGCCTGATTAATTTTATTTAGTCAGTCAAATCATCACTTATTTATGGAACTAAAACGATGACTAAACATCTGAATAAAGACACGACTATTTGTATGTCACTGGCTGCAAGACCCAGTAATTTTGGCACTCGGTTTCATAACTATTTATATGATGCGTTGGATTTGGATTATTTATACAAGGCATTTACTACGACAGATCTCAACGCCGCTATTGGTGGTGTACGTGCATTAGGTATTCGTGGCTGCGCAATTTCAATGCCGTTTAAAGAGGCCTGTATCCCGATGGTGGATGAATTAGATCCATCCGCAAAATCCATTAATTCTGTGAATACAATCGTTAATACTGACGGTTATTTGAAAGCGTATAACACCGATTATATCGCTATTGCGAAATTACTGGCGCAATACCAAGTACCTAATGATTACGTTTTTGCATTAAAAGGCAGTGGTGGAATGGCTAAAGCGGTTGCTTGTGCTTTAAGAGATGCCGGATTTAAGAAAGGTTACATCGTCGCAATTGAAGAGAAAACCGGTAAACAACTCGCTGAGTTATGTGGATTTGAATGGCAGTTGACGATGGATGGCATTCAAGCTGATCTGTTAATTAACGCAACCCCGATTGGCATGTCTGGCGGGCCAGACAGTGACAAATTGGCGTACAACGAAGCAGAAGTGCAGCAAGCCAAAGTGATTTTTGATGTGGTCGCATTACCTGCCGAAACGCCATTGATCCGTTATGCCAAATCGCAAAATAAAACCGTGATCACCGGCTCCGAAGTATTTGCCATACAAGCCGTTGAACAATTCGCGTTATATACCGGCATTCGCCCTAACGATGAATTATTCCGTCAGGCGGCAAAATATTCCCGGGAATAATATTTCGACCAGTCGATTTAAAAACGACAAGCACAGCAGAGACAGTGAAGTACTGACGTGCTTGTTATTCAGCAAACCAAAAATAAACCTAAGGTGTTCTCCATGAGCAAACGTATTGTTGCTGTTACTGCCTGTCCGACGGGTGTTGCCCATACCTTTATGGCGGCCGAAGCATTAGAAGAAGAAGCTAAAAAACGAGGTTATTGGATAAAAGTAGAAACACGAGGTTCTGTTGGCGCTAAAAATGCACTAACGACAGAAGAGATCGCGCAAGCCGATATTGTGATTATTGCTGCTGATATCGAACTCGATCTATCCCGCTTTGCCGGAAAAAAACTCTACAAAACCAGCACCGGTGCCGCACTGAAAAAAACGGCGCAAGAAATTGATCACGCGCTGACTACACAAACCGTGTTTAAAGGTAATTCAGCAACAACCCAATCTCATTCCGGCAAAGCGGAGCTACCCGGTGTTTACAAACATTTGATGACTGGCGTTTCGCATATGCTGCCGTTGGTCGTCGCGGGTGGTTTGTGCATTGCCCTCTCTTTTGTCTTTGGCATCACCGCATTCAAAGAGCCAGGTACTTTGGCCGCGGCATTAATGCAGATCGGTGGCGGAGCCGGTGCTTTTGGCTTAATGGTCCCCGTACTGGCTGGGTTCATCGCCTTTTCAATTGCTGACCGGCCGGGTCTGGCGCCAGGCTTGATCGGCGGTATGTTGGCAACTTCTGCCGGTGCGGGTTTTCTCGGTGGGATCGTCGCAGGTTTCATCGGCGGTTACAGTGCTAAATTTGTCGCGGATAACGTCAAATTGCCCCAGACCATGGCGGCATTAAAACCAATATTGATCATCCCGTTAATCTCTAGTTTAGTGACCGGGCTTATCATGATCTATGTCGTGGGTGGTCCGGTATCTGCCGCAATGGCGGGATTAACACACTTCCTCGCCGGCATGACTTCCGCGAATGCAGTTTTGCTCGGGGTTATTTTGGGAGCAATGCAATGTTTCGATTTGGGTGGTCCAGTCAATAAAGCGGCTTATACCTTCGGTGTTGGATTGTTAGCCTCTCAATCATACCTTCCTATGGCCGCTATTATGGCGGCAGGCATGGTTCCCGCATTGGGTATGGGAGTGGCAACTTTTGTGGCTCGCGATAAATTCACCGAAGCTGAACGCGAAGCCGGTAAAGCCTCTTTTGTTTTAGGTTTGTGTTTTATCTCTGAAGGTGCCATTCCCTTTGCAGCACGTGATCCGATGCGAGTTATTCCTTCCACTATGGCGGGTGGTGCATTAGCCGGTGCTCTGTCTATGTTGTTTGGCTGCACATTGATGGCACCACATGGCGGTCTGTTTGTACTGGCCATTCCAAATGCAGTCGGTCATGTCGGTATGTATCTGATTGCAATTGCAGCAGGTACAGCGCTTACCGGTTTAATGTATGCTGTTCTGAAACCAGCCATGGAAGTTCAGGAAGCGTAAAACTCTAATACGTGCGTCCTCTTCCCCGGCTGAATAATCCGGGGCTTTTTTAGTAACCGATGAAAGAAACCAAGACAAAGGAAAAACATAATGTTGAGCATTGCTGAACTTTTTGTTGATGTCATAAGGGTTTGCTGAGCTTTCATTTTTGTTACTGTGTAACTAAAAAGAGAATTACCTATATAAAGTAATTCTCTTTTTTATTTAAATAGAACTCTGCAGCCCAACCGAAACTTGTGGCTGCAGCAATTCAGTTAAAGCACCGAGATCTTGCTTAGAAAGCTCATCTAACAATGGCAGCGTTAACGTCTGATGCTGTTTCGCCTCACTGATAGCATCATGACGCATCAGTATAATTAATCGTAATTTGCCTATGTATTAACGAAGAGTCACTGGTGTATGGCACTACTTGATTTGACGATACCTATGAAGTAATCCATGCTAATTCATATATCAACCTGAACATGCCATTTGCACAGTAAATAGCCTGTTTTTATTTTTCATTCGAATTGCATTTTAAACAGCACAAGAAATCGATGTGTTCTTGGGGCATCCATTATCAGGATGATGTTACTGGTTAAAGGGATTTGAATATGCGCACCAATATTACGGAAAATGAAAAGCTCATGACCATTATTTCAGCCCTGCCTGATTTGGTCTTTATCCTGACAGAGTCGGGTCGTTATGCTGATATTTTTGGTGGTTCAGATTCAGAATTTTACCATGATGGCTCAGGGCTAATTGGCAAATCGCTCTATGATGTTTTACCAAAAGAAAAAGCAGATTGGTTTCTAGAGCAAATTCGTTTGACCTTGCAACACAATAAACTCATGGTCGTTGAATATTCCCTGGCTGGCGATGATGTAGATAGCATTGATAGACAAAGTGGCCCCGCTGGCAGTATCTGGTTTGAAGGTCGGGTAAAACCACTGCCCGCGCTTTACAATAATGAAAGAGCTGTGGTTTGGGTCGCGCGTAATGTCACCAATAAACGCCATCTCGAAATGGAGTTAAGATATTTATCCGAAATTGATGTTTTAACCGGGATCAGTAATCGAAGAAAATTACTGGAAAAACTGGACGAAAAATTTCAAGAGTTTCAGCGCTATCAGCAACCCACCTGTTTTCTTCTTTTAGATATCGATCAGTTTAAATCAATCAACGATCAGTTTGGCCATCAAGCTGGCGATGCGGCAATAAAACACGTTACCCAATTATGTGTTACCCAATTACGTAACGTCGACTTAATCGGGCGATTAGGTGGCGATGAATTTGGCATTATTTTACCCAATACATCGATAGACGAAGCAACAGTCTGTTGTGAACGGCTTAGAACTGCTGTTTGTTCAACGCCATTTCACACGGGTAAACACGATATATTTATTACCATCAGTATTGGGCTAAGTGAGTTTCAAGCTGTCGACTCTGTTTTTGACGAGATCATCATTCGCGCGGATAGCGCGATGTATCAATCAAAGCAACAAGGGAAAAATACAAGCCGGATATATAATCCATCTATTGATACGTTGTAGGGTACCGGTTCATGAAAGCCGATCTATAGAGGATCCGCATGGCTGATAAAATGCGCAGGGTTTAATGTCGACTCCCCTTGAAACCGGTATGCCATCAGCTGCCCTTGTTTTGCCACACTAAAATCAACGCACGCAACCATCTCACTGCGCGGTGATGGCTCACCTTGTAACCAGTAATGGCCGATGAAAGTCGGTTTTCTAATGTCAGCTAATTGCATTATTTCATCAGACAGCGAATGTGCCGGCAAATGCTGAGCATATTCATCCGGCAGGATCGCTTTTTCACGGAAGGAGCCATGCTTTTGCCACCATTTTATCCGTGTCATTTGTTGTTGATGCCCATCTTTATCCAAAAAGTAATGTGTCGCTGGCAAGGGTAACTCAACACCTTTCAGCAAAGATTCTATCGCCTGATATGCAATGTGGCCTTTTTGATAACAGTGTATGAGCTGTTGTTCTTGCAGCTGCTGGTGCTCATTAATATAAGGTCGAATTGCTGCCATTGCCTGCGGATTCCAGCAAGCATGAATGATCTGTAGCTCAGGAAGTTCTAACCAAAGTGGCAAAGTCTTAAACCATGAGATCCACTCCTTATGCTGTGCACTGTTTTCACCCACTGCATTTAAGAACGCGGCATGCTGTTTACGATTTTTTTCGGTATGCTCACGTAACGGTTCACCGTTGTCATTACGACTGAACCAACCGATCGCATTAAATTCATGATTACCCATAACCGCCCGTGCAGCGCGGTTTTCAATCATCGTTCTGACGATATCCAGCACTTCTAATTGTGCCGGTCCTCGATCAACAAAATCACCGACAAACAATGCCGTGCGTTTCGGATGCTGATAACCCGACAGGGTTTGCTGATAGCCCAGTTTACTCAGCAATTGGCGTAATTCAGTGGCATGCCCATGCACATCACCGATGATGTCAAATTGGTTCATTGTCATTTCAAGCTACTTCAACTATTCAAATAAGTTATGCATTTACCGAAACGAAATACTTCCGTCTGATCCACAGCGAAACATTCACCAAACCAATCATCACCGGCACTTCCACTAACGGCCCGATGACCGCAGCAAAAGCAGCACCTGAATTGATGCCATACACTGCAACAGCAACTGCGATAGCAAGTTCGAAATTATTACTGGCTGCGGTAAACGACAGCGTCGCGCTTTTTTCATAACTCGCCCCCAGCCGTTTGCACATGAAAAATGAGATGGCAAACATCACCACAAAATAGAGCAGCAACGGAATAGCAATACGCACCACATCGAATGGAAGGCTAACAATCAGTTTTCCCTTCAAGCTGAACATCACCACAATGGTAAACAGCAGTGCAACCAGAGTGATCGGGCCAATTTTGGGAACAAAATGAGTGTGATACCACGCCTTGGAAACAAAGCGCAGCATGATCACGCGGGTCAACACACCGGCAATACAGGGAATGCCCAAGTAGATAAAAACACTCTCGGCAATTTGCGCGATAGAGATATCAACGATAGAGCCTGATAAACCGAATAGCGGCGGCAATACGGTGATAAACAGCCAGGCATAAGCGCTGAAAAACAACACCTGAAAGATCGAGTTAAACGCCACCAGACCGGCAGCATATTCCGTTGAGCCTTTTGCCAGTTCATTCCAGACAATCACCATAGCAATACAGCGCGCCAGACCAATCATGATAAGCCCCACCATATATTCCGGCTTGTCATGCAGGAATATCACCGCCAGTGCGAACATGAGTGCAGGCCCAATGATCCAGTTTTGGATCAGCGAAAGGTTCAATACTTTTCTGTCACGGAATACGTCTGGCAGCTCTTCATAACGCACTTTGGCAAATGGTGGGTACATCATCAAGATCAACCCAGCAGCGATCGGAATATTAGTCGTGCCGACCTGAAAGCTGTTAATGAAGTTCTCCACACCCGGCACTAAAAAACCAAGACTGACACCCAACGCCATTGCGGCAAAAATCCAGACGGTCAGATACCGGTCTAAAAATGAGAGTTTGCGCGTTACATCGCTCATGGCGCTATTTTCCTTAATATGTTGAATCATTACTTCTGACGTTAAAAATACGAAACGTCTGTTAATGTCGGCAAAGTTGCTGAAGTCGTGCAATACCGGTTGGATCTTCCAGCTGTAATGGCACGACTGCCCAACGTTTAGCGTGTTGTTCAATTACCTGAGCCAGAAATTGCTGCTCATTTAGCGCACGTTGCTGCAATAATGCCGATGAAGAAGTCGTGAGCATCAGACTGTTATTAATAACCCACGCCCACGGTTCAATGCCTGCGCGGCGTAAATCTGCCTGTAAGTTGGCAGCTTCTAAAACGGGCGTTTGTTCCGCCAATGTCACAATCAACACTTTGGTTTGCTTCGGATCCTGCAACTGCATCATTGGTGTAGTGAAGTGCAAACCTTTACTATCCATCTGACGGGCAACTTCCCGGTGATAAGCGCCTGTTGCATCGAGCAACAGTAGGGTATGGCCGGTCGGCGCAGTATCCATCACCACAAACTTTTTGCCTGCCTCGCGGATCACCCGAGAGAATGCCTGAAAGACCGCAATCTCTTCAGTGCAAGGCGAGCGCAGATCTTCTTCCAGCATGGCGCGACCTTGTGCATCCAGCCCCTGCCCTTTGGCCGCTAAAATCTCCTGCCGATAACGCTCTGTTTCCACACGAGGGTCGATCCGGCTGACCGTCAGATTACTCTGCGCTCCCAAGACTGTTTCCATGAGATGTGCGGCAGGGTCAGAAGTAGTGAGATGCACGGGAAAGCCACGTTGAGCCAACTCAACCGCCACCGCAGCGGCTAGCGTGGTTTTACCCACACCGCCTTTCCCCATCAGCATGATCAATCCATGTTTATCTTTTGCCAATTCATCGACTAATGAAGCCAGATCAGGCGTTTTAGCAGGTAATGAAACAGGCGCTTTGATAGCAGACAATGGAGACTGATCGCTTAATAATTGTTGAAGAGCTGCGATACCCACCAGATTAAATGGCTTTAACGGAACGTGATCGACCGGTAAGGATGTTAGCGCTTCAGGCAACTCAGCCAGAGCTTTCTGCTCTCGTTGCCAAACGGCTTTGGCAAGCGCGTCAGTACCCACCTCATGCGCTGGAAATTCACCATTGATCACTAAAAACTGCTGCGACAGACCAATATCACCTAATTCCTGATGTGTTCTGGCCACTTCCCGTAGTGTTGGCACTTGAGCACGCGCCACCAAAATCAGTCTGGTCTGCTGCGGATCAGCCAGCGCATTAACCGCTTGTTTGTATTGTTCCCGCTGTTTTTGCAAGCCCGATAACGGGCCAAGGCAGGAAGCATTACCTTTCCCTTCATCGAGAAAATTCGTCCACGCACCCGGTAATTGCAGCAAGCGGAACGTGTGACCGGTAGGTGCAGTGTCAAACACAATATGATCGTAATCAGCCAGCAGCTCACGATCCGTCAGCAAAGCGGTAAATTCGTCAAAAGCGGCAATTTCTGTAGTGCAGGCGCCAGAGAGCTGCTCTTCAATGCCTTTGACTATCGCTTCGGGCAATTTCCCGCGCACCGGAGCTACTATACTTTCCCGATACTGTTGTGCCGCAGCCTGAGGGTCAATTTCCAACGCAAATAAATTATCTACATCAGGAATAGCTTTAATCTGGTTGCCGATGGCCAAACCAAACACTTGCCCGATATTAGATGCCGGATCAGTACTCACGAGTAGCGTCCGTTTTCCCACCGCCGCTAAATTAATCGCACTCGCACAGGCTAACGATGTTTTGCCAACGCCACCTTTACCGGTAAAGAACAGGAATGGCGGTGGATTATCCAAAAATTTAGGCATGTATCCTCCAATGACCACGGATCAACAGCAGCCCGAGCTTCCACAACATCCGGCTTTTTTAATCGATTTAATGATTACTGGCGCCATGGTGACACCGGCCCAGCGCGCCAATTCTTCGCGTTTGGCATATCGACCAGCTAAGACTATCTCGTTATCGACCAGAATAAGTGGGAGACCGGCTTCACCTGAGCGCATTAAAAACGCACTGACTTGGGGGTTGTTAGCAAATTCCAACGGCTGCTGCGCCAGATTAAATCGCTCAATCTGACCACCTTGTTGTTCTAACCAAGCCACATCCGCAGCAAACTGGATCAGCTGTTGGTCAACGTCAGTACCGCATACCCCGCTAGAACAACACATTGCTGGGTCAAAAATCTGAATAAGTGCCATATGACGAGTCTCTGCAGAGAAATTAAACATGCATACCCGAAAACTAAACCTAGGTATGATTTTGAATTCAATACTACAAGAATAGTTGAAATGTTCAAGTTGGGTGACAGAAGACCCGAGCATTAGTTGACAGAAAACAAGAAAGGATTAAATAAGCGCTTCGGCGCTCAACTTGCTTTATAGCACCAGCGAACCATACTTTTAAGAGAACCTCGCCAGATAATAACCCCTTATCATTGTTAGAAAACCGCGTTGTTTCTTTAGGTTCTTACCGATGTCTCCCCCATCACCACAATTCATCCATTCCAGCGAGACATCTTCCTATTAAGTCAAAAAGGAGATTCAAAATGCTTATTGACTACACATCAACCTGGATGGAAGTTTTCATTGTTATTGCTGTATTTGGGTGGTTTCTGTCATCAGCAATCTATATTTTTCGGGAATATGAACGCGGAGTGGTTTTTACACTCGGTCGATTCTGGAAAGTAAAAGGTCCAGGCCTCGTGATCCTTATTCCTTTTATACAAAAAGCAGCTCGCGTAGATCTGCGAACTATCGTGCTGGAAGTACCAACTCAGGATGTAATTTCCCGTGACAATGTTTCCGTCAAAGTCAGTGCTGTTGTCTATTTACGAGTGATTGATCCTGAAAAAGCGATTATTCAAGTGATGGATTATCTCAACGCAACCAGTCAATTAGCCCAAACAATGTTACGTTCGGTGTTGGGTAAACACCAACTCGACGATATGTTGGCTGAACGTGAAAAATTAAATACCGATATCCAACAGGCACTGGATGCGCAAACGGACTCATGGGGAATTAAAGTATCAAACGTTGAAATCAAACAAGTTGATTTAACAGAATCGATGATCAGAGCGATTGCCAGACAGGCAGAAGCTGAACGTGAACGTCGCGCTAAAGTGATCCATGCGGAAGGTGAACTGCAGGCATCGGAGAAACTATATCAAGCAGCTAAAGTTCTTGCCCAAGAGCCGCAGGCAATACTGCTGCGTTATTTAGAAACATTGACAGTGATTGGTGCCGATAAGAATACAACGGTAGTATTCCCTTTACCGATGGACGTAATTGCACCACTTTTGGAGCGAGTAAAAAAAGAGCTTAAATAGTTAAAACACCATAAATAACGCCAACAATATTGATGCTCAACAAAAATAAAAACACCGCGTATATATTAAATATGCGCGGTGCTATTAGATCAAATCCAGATGATTAGATCAGGAAATCGTTCAGCGATTTACCTTGGGCAATTGCTTCACGAATTGGTACTGGTTGACGACCTTGGCCAGTCCAAGTTTTTACAGAACCATCAGCATCAGTGTACTGATATTTAGGTGGACGTGGCGCACGCTTAGAAGTTTTTTCAGTTACTGTAGAGGCATCAATTAAATCAGCTAAATCGATACCTTCTGCACGCAACATTTCTTTATATTCAGCAATTTTCTGTAAGCGTTCAGCTTGTCCTTTACGAACAGCTTCTTCATTAACACGACGCTCTTCAACAATGGCTGTTAATTTTTCATAGCCTTCATTTAATTGTTCCAGAGTCAGTTCGCGGGTTACGGCTTTCAGGCTGCGAGCGTTTAAAAATGTTCTCAGAAAATCTGACATAGTATTTGCCTTTAAAAGTTATATGAGACTGGCGATTTCCGATGCAATTTAACATACAATTTTTTTTTAACAATACATCCGACATTAATTTTATTAAATTTAGTTGTAATTTTCATGGTTTCCCATAAAAAAGGCCATTTTAATTATATAACGAGTCCAACAATGACATTGTAGTATATTTAGACATTCAAGCAAATTACTCGCACTGGTTATGTACAAAGATACATCATCCGGCTTAAAGGTACTTTACTGTTAACTGAGTCTATCGACTTATAATGATTAAGAGCAGTTGGTTTAAGGGCTATTATTAAACGAAGTATGGAGAAACAATCGTCAAAAATGTAGCAAAATAATATTGTTTTATTTTGCTGCTCATAGCTCATTTACGATAACGCAGCTTCATACCCAAAATCACTAAAGTAATGCCAGTGTCATACCATTTGCAGCCATGATAGAAGCTTGACCATTGCGGAAACCATACCAAAACCAAAGCATCAATCCAAAAGCTAATGCAACATACATAACTAAGGAAATACCTGATGTATCACGGGTTTTCAAAATTCCAATGACTTGCGGATAAATGAAACAGTCGTTAAAAAACCAGCCAGCAATCTCAATAATTCAACGGATGAAGCACTCATATCTCAAGGCCTCTTAGAAATAAAAATCCCCTCTATTAAGAGGGGATCTACAATTACAATTTTTCGCCATTACTACTGATCACGTCTCGATACCAGTTAAAGCTCTTTTTACGACTACGCGCCATGGTGCCCGTACCATCATCATTTTTATCCACATAGATAAAACCGTAACGTTTCCGATATTCTCCAGTTGTGAATGATACACAATCCAGACAACCCCATGGCGTGTAGCCCATCAAATCAACACCATCAACAGTAACCGCCTTTTTCATCTGTTCAATGTGAGCTTTCAGATATTCAATACGATAATCGTCATTGATCTCACCATTCGGCTCAACCTTATCAATAGCGCCAAAACCGTTCTCAACAATAAACAATGGCTTCTGATAGCGCTCATAAAGAATATTTAAAGAATAACGCAAGCCAACAGGGTCTATTTGCCAACCCCAATCAGACGCTTTAACGTGCGGGTTAGGTACACTGCCAGCAAATCCGGTTAAACCTTTCCCTGTACCAACCTGATCTGCTTTAACCGCATTAGACATGTAATAGCTAAATCCAACATAATCAGCACAGCCTTCTTTCAGAATCTGAGCATCCTCTGGCGCCATTTCAATGTTATAACCTTTACGTTCCCATTCTTTCAGTGCGTAAGACGGATATTCCCCACGCATATGAACATCACCAAATAAGAAACGATCATGCATTGATTCTGCTGAATACATCATGTCATCAGGATTACACGAATATGGATAAAGCGGCACAAAGGAGATCATGCAGCCAATTTTAAAATCGGGATTGATCGTATGGCCAAGTTTAACGACTTTTGCGCTGGCAACCAGTTCATGGTGAACAACCTGATACATTGTTTCTTCAGGACGTTCTGATTCATTAAATACAACACCAGAACAGCAATAGCCAAATAATGGATAAGCATGAGCTTTTTGGTTATTGATCTCGTTGAAAGTCATCCAGTATTTCACTTTGCTCTTATAACGACGCATGACTGTGTCAGCATAATGAACAAAAAAATCTATTACCTGACGATTTTTCCAACCACCATATTCCTTCACTAAATGATATGGCATCTCAAAATGAGACAAAGTAATAACTGGTTCAATATTATATTTCAGTAATTCATCAAACAGATCATCGTAAAACTGCAAACCAGCTTCATTTGGTTTTGTTTCATCACCATTAGGGAAAATACGAGTCCATGCAATAGAAGTACGGAAACATTTAAAGCCCATTTCAGCAAAGAGTGCTACGTCTTCTTTATAACGATGATAAAAGTCTGTGGCTTCATGGTTAGGGTAACGATAGCCCTCTTTCACACCATCAGTAATCACACGATCAACGCTTACAGAACCGCCAGATAAAACATCACAAATACTGACGCCCTTACCATCCGCATTCCAACCGCCTTCAACTTGATGAGCGGCAACTGCACCACCCCATAAAAAATCTTTCGGTAACTGATTGGTCATATAATTTACTTCCTACATGGCATTTAATGATACTTATATTCGATCTGCGGTCCTAACGAACAGTAGTCATATTTTGGTGACGAGCTATCAAACTCATCCATTGCCACTGCAATAATTTCAGCCGCAATTCCTTTTTTGCATAACAGCTTGCTTCATTTTATTTACAATCATACTGGTAGACATTCCGGCTGCGCAGCAAAGAAACATTTTCTTCATAGTAGATTCACTAATGTTCCTTTATGGTGAAGTATCTAAACTATAAAACAACATGAAACCGGTTACAGCAACCGATTTCACTATTTTGATATCGATCGCAGATTTGATCTCGCTGACTTTGGAGTGAAATATGAGCTGTTGAAATCACGGGCGATGCCTGTTCAATTTAAAAGCTCAATAGATGAGGATGAATTTTTTGAGTTATTTTGTCCCGGCTTTCACTTAATTACTGATACGGTGTACGTATGCTGTAAAATGAGCGAGTTAATCATCGGGATAAGAGCATTTTTTCGAATAAAAATGCTCTTATCCCTTCCCGTCAGCGGGAAAAAATGATTAAATTCTCACTCATTTATTGTGCATAAATATGCACAATAAAAATTAAGGCCATAACCACGTTACACCTCGGCTAATTGGTAACATAGATTTTGTTGACCAATCCGTAGGTGGAGAATATTTTCTCATCAGTGTGTGTGATTCGCCGATGTGATTAGCTGCTTACCGCTTTCACATCCTTAATTTTCAGACACAAGTTCAGGGGGATAAGTGCATAACTGAAAGGTATGCATTACTCCATAGTTCTTTCGAGCAGGATTAAAATTATGACTACGATTCTCAAGCATCTTCCAGTTGGCGAACGCATTGGTATCGCTTTCTCTGGTGGTCTGGATACCAGCGCAGCATTGTTATGGATGCGTCAGAAAGGCGCAGTGCCTTATGCTTATACAGCCAATCTGGGTCAACCAGATGAAGAAGACTATGATGCTATCCCTCGTCGCGCGATGGAATATGGGGCTGAAAACGCCAGATTGATCGATTGCCGTAAACAACTGGTTGCCGAAGGTATTGCTGCGATTCAGTGCGGTGCATTCCATAACACAACTGCAGGTGTTGCTTATTTCAATACAACGCCATTAGGTCGTGCAGTGACTGGTACCATGCTGGTTGCCGCCATGAAAGATGACGGCGTCAACATCTGGGGTGATGGTAGTACTTATAAAGGCAACGATATTGAACGTTTCTATCGTTACGGTCTGCTGACTAATGCAGAATTGCAAATTTACAAACCATGGTTGGACACTGATTTTATTGATGAGCTGGGTGGCCGTCAGGAAATGTCTGAATTCATGATCAAAGCAGGCTTTGATTACAAAATGTCTGTAGAAAAAGCTTACTCTACTGATTCCAACATTTTAGGTGCAACACATGAAGCAAAAGACCTGGAGTATTTAAACTCCAGCGTCAAAATCGTCAACCCAATCATGGGCGTTAAATTCTGGGACGAAAACGTGAAGATCCCAGCTGAAGAAGTCACTATCCGTTTTGAACGTGGCTTCCCTGTTGCGCTGAATGGCGTAACCTTCAGTGACGATGTTGAACTAATGTTGGAAGCAAACCGCATTGGTGGCCGTCACGGTTTAGGTATGAGCGATCAGATCGAGAACCGTATTATTGAAGCAAAAAGCCGCGGCATCTATGAAGCACCAGGTATGGCGCTGTTGCACATCGCTTACGAACGTCTGGTAACTGGTATTCACAACGAAGACACGATCGAGCTGTATCATGCTCATGGCCGTCAGTTGGGTCGTTTCTTGTATCAAGGTCGTTGGTTTGACTCACAAGCGCTGATGCTGCGTGATGCATCGCAACGTTGGGTTGCCAGCGCTATCACTGGTGAAGTGACCTTAGAATTACGTCGTGGTAACGATTACTCTATCCTGAATACTGTATCAGACAACCTGACTTATCAGGCTGAACGTCTGACCATGGAAAAAGGCGACTCTATGTTCTCCCCTGATGATCGTATTGGTCAGTTAACCATGCGTAACTTGGATATCACCGATACACGCGCCAAACTGATCAATTATGTAGAAACAGGCCTGCTTTCAGCGTCAGCTAGCACTGGTCTACCGCAGGTAGAAAAGAAGTAATACCAATTTAAACAGCTACATAAATTAAAAGAGGGCATGTATTCATGCCCTCTTTTTTATTTTGATAAATATGAAAATTACTCTTAGCCCGGATTAAAAAACACCAACGGTGACACAAAATTCTTTATTTGTGCTGCCTTACTTGGCCGTAAATGATGTTTTAATGTCAGTTTTGCTGAATTTCAGATAACAAAAAACCCCGCTGATGCGGGGTTTTTGTGTCTTGCAATTAGGAGCCTGGCAGTGTCCTACTCTCACATGGCGAATGCCACACTACCATCGGCGCTACAACGTTTCACTTCTGTGTTCGGCATGGGTACAGGTGGTTCCATCGCGCTATTGCCGCCAGGCATATTCGGTTTACTTATCGCTGCTTGTGTTATCTCTCTCAGCAATAAGTCTTGGAAAGCTGTCCAACTATCTCTAGTCAGTTTATCTATCAGTTCATCAATCAAACAAGCGCTTCAAAACTACTTGGGTGTTGTATGGTTAAGCCTCTCGGGTCATTAGTATGAGTTAGCTCAATGTATCACTACACTTACACACCTCACCTATCAACGTCGTAGTCTTCAACGGCCCTTCAGAGGACTTATAGTCCTAGGGATGACTCATCTCGTGGCAAGTTTCCCGCTTAGATGCTTTCAGCGGTTATCTTTTCCGAACTTAGCTACCGGGCAGTGCCATTGGCATGACAACCCGAACACCAGCGGTTCGTTCACTCCGGTCCTCTCGTACTAGGAGCAACCCCACTCAATCATCCAACGCCCACGGCAGATAGGGACCGAACTGTCTCACGACGTTCTGAACCCAGCTCGCGTACCACTTTAAATGGCGAACAGCCATACCCTTGGGACCAACTTCAGCCCCAGGATGTGATGAGCCGACATCGAGGTGCCAAACACCGCCGTCGATATGAACTCTTGGGCGGTATCAGCCTGTTATCCCCGGAGTACCTTTTATCCGTTGAGCGATGGCCCTTCCATTCAGAACCACC
The DNA here is from genome assembly GCF_963676665.1 of uncultured Tolumonas sp. Classification (NCBI taxonomy): domain Bacteria; kingdom Pseudomonadati; phylum Pseudomonadota; class Gammaproteobacteria; order Aeromonadales; family Aeromonadaceae; genus Tolumonas; species uncultured Tolumonas sp. The sequence goes on along the minus strand of NZ_OY781371.1, from coordinate 575,885 downwards.
GGATCACTATGACCTGCTTTCGCACCTGCTCGACCTGTCCGTCTCGCAGTTAAGCGGGCTTATGCCATTGCACTAACCTCACGATGTCCGACCGTGATTAGCCCACCTTCGTGCTCCTCCGTTACTCTTTGGGAGGAGACCGCCCCAGTCAAACTACCCACCAGACACTGTCCCTGACCCGGATAACGGGTTGAGGTTAGAACATCAAACATACCAGGGTGGTATTTCAAGGACGGCTCCATGACAACTAGCGTCATCACTTCAAAGCCTCCCACCTATCCTACACAGGTAGGTTCAATGTTCAGTGTCAAGCTATAGTAAAGGTTCACGGGGTCTTTCCGTCTAGCCGCGGGTACACCGCATCTTCACGGCGAATTCGATTTCACTGAGTCTCGGGTGGAGACAGCGTGGCCATGGTTACACCATTCGTGCAGGTCGGAACTTACCCGACAAGGAATTTCGCTACCTTAGGACCGTTATAGTTACGGCCGCCGTTTACCGGGGCTTCGATCAAGAGCTTCGCTTGCGCTAACCCCATCAATTAACCTTCCGGCACCGGGCAGGTGTCACACCCTATACGTCCACTTTCGTGTTTGCAGAGTGCTGTGTTTTTGTTAAACAGTCCCAGCCACCTGGTCACTGCGGCTGCCACTAGCTCCAGAAGTAAATTCCTTCACCAGCAACAGCGTACCTTCTCCCGAAGTTACGGTACTATTTTGCCTAGTTCCTTCACCCGAGTTCTCTCAAGCGCCTTGGTATTCTCTACCTGACCACCAGTGTTGGTTTGGGGTACGATTCTTTGTAACCTGAAGCTTAGAGGCTTTTCCTGGAAGCGTGGCATCAGTAACTTCATGACCGTAGTCACTTCGTCTCGGCTCTCGGAAT